>CACYNZ010000197.1 GCA_902775835.1 uncultured Eubacteriales bacterium
ACACGATCTCATTGACCAGGGAGGACTTGCCGCTGCCGCTGACGCCCGTGACCACGCACAGAACGCCCAGCGGAATGTCCACGTCCAGGTTTTTCAGGTTATGCTCGGTGCAGCCCCGCACCTGCAGGTATCCGGAAGGCGCACGCCGCGCAGAAGGCACCGGAATCTTTTTCTGACCGGACAGGTACTGGCCCGTAATGCTCTCCGGGCATGCCATGATGTCCTCCACGGTGCCCTGGGCCACAATATTCCCGCCGTGCACGCCGGCTCTCGGGCCCACGTCCACCAGGTAATCCGCGGCCATCATGGTTTCCTCGTCGTGTTCCACCACGATCACGGAATTCCCCAGATCGCGCATCTTCTTCAGCGTGTATATGAGCTTGCCGTTGTCCCGCTGATGCAGTCCGATGGACGGCTCATCCAGGATATACAGAACCCCCGTCAGTGCGGACCCGATCTGTGTGGCAAGCCGGATGCGCTGGGCCTCGCCGCCGGACAGCGTTGCCGCGCCCCGGGACAGGGTCAGGTAGCCCAGGCCCACGTCCGCCAGGAACCCGAGCCGGGCCTCGATCTCCCGCAGCACCTGCCGGGCCACCGCCTGCTGGCGCGGTCCCAGACGCTCGGGAAGCCCCGCAAAGAACGCCTGGCTGTCCGTAACGCTCATGTCGCTGACCTCGGCAATGTTCCTTCCGTCCACCGTCACCGCCAGGGTCTCCGGCTTCAGGCGCCTGCCGCGGCATACCGGGCATTCCTCCTCGGACATGAACTCCTCATACGCCTGCTTGGAATACTCCGAGGTCGTCTCATGATACCTCCGCTCCAGCGTGGGAATAATGCCCTCAAACGTGGACTCATACGTGCTCGCGCCGCGGGAGGACATGTACTGCAGCCGGATCTTTTCCAGGCCGGTGCCGTAGAGTATGGCATGCATGGCCTCGGCGCTGAACTCCTTTACAGGCGTATCCAGCGTAAACCCGTACTTCTCGCCCAGCGCGCTCAGGTACTGGGCCGCGATCCCGGTGTCGTCCTCCGTGTTGAATCCCGGCACCGCCAGGGCACCCTGGCGCAGGGTCAGGTTCTTGTCCGGGAAAATGGATTCCTCGGATATGCGCCGGATCATGCCCAGGCCCGAGCACTCGGGACAGGCGCCAAAGGGGCTGTTGAACGAGAACATGCGCGGAGACAGTTCCTCAATGGAAATCCCGCAGTCCGGGCAGGCGTAGTTCATGGAAAACAGCTGTTCGCCCTTTTCGCCCATGTCCATGATCACCAGTCCCGCGGACTGCCTGGTGGCCGTCTCAATGGAGTCCGTCAGGCGCTGCTGGAAGGGCTTGCCCGGGCGCACGATCAGACGGTCCACCACCACTTCAATGGTGTGCTTCTTTTTCTTGTCCAGGGCCGGGGTCTCCTCCAGGTCATAGAGTTCGCCGTCAATGCGCACGCGCACATACCCGGCCTTGCGCGCGTCCTCCAGCACCTTGTTGTGCTCGCCTTTCTTGGCGCGGATCACCGGGGAGAGCACCTGCAGGCGCGTGCCTTCCGGATACGCGCATACCGCGTCCACCATCTCATCCACGCTCTGCCGGCGGATTTCGCGTCCGCACTTCGGGCAGTGCGGAATGCCGGCACGCGCCCAGAGCAGACGATAGTAGTCATGGATCTCCGTCACCGTGCCCACCGTGGACCGGGGGTTGCGGCTCGTGGTCTTCTGGTCAATGGAAATGGCCGGGCTCAGGCCCTCAATGGCGTCCACGTCCGGCTTGTCCATCTGTCCCAGGAACTGCCGGGCATAGCTGGACAGGCTTTCCACGTACCGGCGCTGGCCCTCGGCGTATATGGTATCAAAGGCCAGGGATGATTTTCCGGAACCCGAAAGTCCGGTAAACACCACGAGCTTGTTCCGGGGAATGGTCAGGGAAACATTCTTGAGATTATGCATCCGCGCGCCGCGGATGATCAGTTCATCGTTCACGTTTGTGCAAAAAGCGGCCGCGCCGCTTATCCTCCAGAGAGATCTTTCCTGCCGTTTCCGGCAGCTGAGTCTATCATAATCCGCAAGGTCAGGCAATGTCGGGATTGACAGGTTCCCTGCCCATTTGCTAAAATTCAGGTACTGAATCGAAAGGAGCTGAATGCGGTGCGCAAATGATTTCATCGTAACCATGATGACGGCCTGAGGGCCCTGATTTGTGTACGGTGAAACTGCGCAGGCACGTTCCTTTTTTCTGTGCCTTTTTTTCCCGTACAGGCAAAAAGAGGTGATTTCCATGCAGCTTTCTCTGAACAATCTGACCTTTACCTATGACGGAGCCGACACGCCCGTCTTTGAAAACCTGTCCGTGACATTGGATACTTCCTGGCGTCTGGGGCTCATCGGCCGCAACGGCCGCGGAAAAACCACCCTGGTGCGCCTGCTCTCCGGCGAGCTTTCCTGCCCGGGCGTTCCGCTTCTGCCGGACTCGCCCGTGTTCCCCATGCCCGTGCCTGACCCTTCCCTGCCCTCCATGGACCTCATGTGCCTGCTATGCCCTGGCACGCCCGTCTGGCGTCTGGAAAAGGAAGCGCGGCTCATGGGCCTGGACACCCGCCTCCTGGACCAGGTGTTCTCCACCCTGTCCCCCGGCGAACAGACCCGACTTCTGCTTTCGCTGCTCTTTGTCCGGGAGGAGGCGTACCCACTCATTGATGAGCCCACCAATCATCTGGACCGGAAGGGCCGCGAGCAGACCGCCGCGTACCTCAGACAGAAGGGCGGATTCCTGCTGGTCAGCCATGACCGCACGTTTCTCAACGCCTGCATCGACCACGTCATGAGCCTGAACCGCAGTGACGTGTGGGTCATGCAGGGCAACTACGACACCTGGGAACACCGCATGCGCATCCAGAACGAGTCCGAGCAGGCCCGGGGCGAAGTGCTCCGGCGGGATATCACGCGACTGGCGGAAAGCGCGCGCAGCGCGGAGAACTGGAGCCGGAAAACCGAAAAGGGCAAGCGCCATGTTCCGCCCTCGGAAGCCGCGGTCCTGGACAAAGGGTACGTAGGCGCGCGCAGCGCCGCCATGATGAAGCGCTCCAAGAATATTGTCCGGCGCCGGGAAAAGGAGCTCCAGGAAAAGGAAGGCCTGCTCAAGAATCTCGAGCATCAGGCTGAACTCCGGATTGCGTCCCTGGACGCACCGCAGGATGTGTTGGTGCGCATCCGGGATGCCTCGCTGACCCTGGGCACGCACCCTGTCTTCTCCCATCTCAGCATGACGCTGCACCGGGGCGAGCGCCTGGCCCTGACCGGTCCCAACGGCTGCGGAAAAACCAGTCTTCTGCGTCTGATCCAGGGCCACCAGGAGGGCTTCTCCGGCGAAATCCATCTCATGTCCGGGCTCATCACCTCCTCCATCGCCCAGTCCACCCAGGGCATGCACGGTTCCCTGGCCGGGTATATCGACGCATCCGGTGCGGATCCCACGCTGTTTCTGGCCATTCTCCGGTGCATGGGCTGCGGGCGCGAGCTCTTCGGACAGAACCTGGAAGACATGAGCGAGGGCCAGAGGAAAAAGGCCGCCATCGCGCTCAGCCTGTCCACCCCGGCGCACCTGTTCATCTGGGATGAACCGCTCAACTATGTGGACGTCATCTCCCGCACCCAGCTAGAGGAGGCCATTCTGGCCGGCCGGCCCACCATGCTTCTGGTGGAGCATGATCAGACCTTCCTGGACCGGGTATGCACCCGGACGCTGGCCATGGAGGAGTTCGCGGTTTTGGAACCGCATTTGTGACACTTCAGACGCTTTCCGTTCCGAAGCCGGAAAAATCTGCTATACTCATGCCATAACATCCGGGGCAACCGGAGAAAGGAGCTCATTCATGACACTGTATATCATCCTCGGCGTCGTCATCGTCCTGCTGATTCTTCTGTTTATTATCGGGTATCTGAAGGCTCCGCCGGACACCGCCTACATCATCTCCGGCATGGGAAAGCGCCGGATTCTCATCGGCAAGGCAGGCTGGCGTCTTCCCTTCTTTGAAAGAGTGGACAAACTGTCCCTGCAGGTCATGACGGTGGACGTCAAGACCTCCGAAGCCGTGCCCACCAACGAGTTCATCAACGTCATGGTGGACGGCGTAGCCAACGTGAAGATTTCCTCCAATCCTCAGCTGCTCGAGCGTGCCGCAGAGTCCCTGCTGAACATGAAGCAGCCCCAGATGATCGCCATGGTCACCCAGGTGCTGGAAGGCAATATCCGCGAAATCGTGGGTTCCGTCGGCCTCAAGGAAATGGTGCAGGACCGTCAGGGCGTGGCCAAGAAAGTGGCCGAGAACGTGATCCCCGACATGAGCAAGCTGGGCATTGAGCTGGTCAACTTCAATATCCAGAACTTCCGTGACAACGCGGGCACCATTGAGAACATGGGCATTGACAATGTAGAGCAGATCCGCAAGAACGCCCAGATTGCCAAGGCAAACGCCCAGAGGGACATCGCCATCGCCAGTGCCCAGGCACAGCAGGAAGCCAACGCCGTGCGCGCCGATTCCGAAAAGCTCATTGCCGAGCAGAACGCGGAACTCGCCGTACAGCAGGCCGACATGCAGGTGCGTGCCGATACCAAGAAGGCTCAGGCCGACGCCGCCTACTCCATTCAGGAGGAAGAGCAGCGCAAGACCATTGAGATCACCCGTGCCAATGCCGACATTGCGCGGCGCGAAAAGGAAGCCGAGCTGGCCGAAAAGGAAATCGCCATTCAGGAAAAGAAGCTGGATGCGGAAGTCAAGAAGGCCGCCGATGCGCACAAGTATGAAGTCGAGCGCGCCGCTGAGGCCGATCTGATCCGCCGTCAGCGCGAAGCCGAAGCCCAGAAGTATGAGGCCCTGCAGCAGGCAGAGGCCCGCAAGGCGGAAGCCGATGCCCGCCGCTACGCCATGGAACAGGAAGCCGAGGGTATCCGGTCCAAGGGCATTGCGGAAGCTGAAGCCATTGAGCGCAAGGCGGAAGCCCAGAAGAAGATGGGCGAAGCCTCTGTGCTGGAAATGTATCTGAACGTGCTTCCCGAAGTGGTCAAGAACGCCGCCCTGCCCCTGGCTTCCACGGACAAGATTGTCATGTACGGCGACGGAAACGCTTCCAAGCTGGTCCAGGACGTCATGCGTTCCTCTTCCCAGATCATGGAAGGCATCCGGGAAGCCACCGGCATCGATCTTGCCTCCGTCCTGGCCCACACTCAGAGCAGCGAAGGCAGTCTGCCGGAAAAAACAGAATAACCCGCACTCAGCTGCAGACCGGACACGAAACCATATCCGGCTGCGCATCTGTCAGCCATATGGACTGTCGCCCCCGGGCGGCAGTCCTTTTGCGTTCCCGCCTTCTGAAGGGTCATTGTGGAAAACACGCAGAAGCTCGCTTCCCTGTCAGCTGAAAAAGAACGCGTCCGGACCGAGCTGAATATGGCAGCCCAGATTCAGGCCAGCGCGCTGCCGCATGTTTTCCCGGCATTCCCGGACCGGACGGACTTCAGCATCTATGCCTCCATGACCCCCGCCAAGAAAGTGGGCGGCGATTTCTACGATTTCTTCCTGATCGACGATACGCACCTGGACATTGTGATGGCGGATGTTTCCGACAAGGGCGTTCCTGCTGCCCTGTTCATGATGACCTCCCGGACACTGGTGCAGATCTACGCGAAAATGAAACTGGGACCGGCAGAAACCCTGTCTGCGACCAATAACTGGCTCCGCGCCAACAACAAGTCGTCCATGTTCTTCACTGCCTGGCTCGGGATTCTGGACCTTTCCACCGGGCTCATTACCGCCGTGAACGCGGGACATGAGTATCCCGTGATCCGATTCGGCAGACGTCCGTTCCAGCTGTTCAGGGATAAGCATGGTCTCTTTGTCGGGGTATCCGAAAAGGCGCGGTACACAGCGTATGAACTCCAGATGGCGCCCGGTGACAGGCTTTTCCTCTACACCGACGGTGTGCCGGAAGCACAGACATCTGACGGGAACATGTTCGGACTGGACCGCATGGTCTCCGCACTGAATGAAGACCCCGATGCGCCGCTGGAACAGCTCCTGTCCAACGTCCGAGGCGCGGTGGACAGCTTCATCCAGGGCGCCAGTCAGTTCGACGATCTGACCATGCTCTGTCTGGAATGCAGGGGAAACCCGGCCAAGCAGGAATCCTGCACGCCCGGAGAGAAACCTGAAGTAGCGCAGACAGCGTCATGACACGCTTTTCTTCAGTGTACGCATCTATGATTCTGATGTGGAGGTTTCAGGAGCAATGATCGAAACAGCTGTTATCATAGGCAATCTCTTCAGCCTTTGCGCGATGGTTTCCGATTCCGTCAGCGGCACAAGGAAAAAGCACAGCGAGATCATGGCCGTCCAGATCGTGAGCCAGTTTTTCTACGCTGCGTCTTCCATCGCGCTGAAAGGGTACAGCAGCACCGCCCAGAACGTTGTGGCTGTCTTCCGGAATCTGGCAGCCATGAAAAACGTCAAGAGCAAGGTCCTGGAGTGGGCGCTTATTCTGGCGGGCGTCGCGCTCGGCATCGCGTTCAACAACCGCGGACTGCTGGGATGGCTGCCGATCATCGCCAATCTGGAATACTCCATCTCGGTGTTCAGGCTCAAGGACAACGAGAGGGCTCTGAAGCTGGCCTTCATCATCAACATGGTCATGTACGCTGTTTTCAGCGTGGTCATCATGAATTATGTAGGCGCGGTTTCCTGTACCGTCATTGCAGTTACGACCGCGGTTTCCCTGCTCAAGAAAGAGAAAGGCACGGACGGCATCGCGTCCTGAGACGCCGCCCCTGTCATGGGCAGTTTCTGGCTCCTGAAACGCATACGGTAAGAGGCATTCTGTTTCCGCAGGATGCCTCTTTTGGAATCCGCTCGGCGCTTGCTGCGCCAAAGATTCGATATCAGGGGGCCTGTAAAGATATTAATTACAGGAAAAGAATTATCACAGAATACAACACTGCCCATCCGGCAAAACAACCGGATGGGCAGATTACATAGCGATCAGGCTGTACCACGAAGCGCAAGGGTGCAGGGAAGCAGAATCTCCGCTT
>CACYNZ010000198.1 GCA_902775835.1 uncultured Eubacteriales bacterium
TTACGGGTGAAAGAAAAGGAGATCAATATGAAAAAAGCCACCATTCTTATGCTCGTCCTGCTCCTGACCCTTGTGTTCTCCACCGCTTCTGCGGATCCTTCCATCACGGTACGGGGTAACGGTGAAACCCAGGTCAGCGCGGACACAGCCGTCGTTTCCCTGGGAGTCAGTGCCCGGGACCGGGATGTGCTCATGGCACAGCAGAAAGTGAATGAAGCCATTGCGGCCATACGCAAGGCGCTGACGGATCAGGGGATCAGCGAAGAAGACATCAACACGGACTATATGAACATCTATGCCATGTATGACTACACGGACAGTCAGGAACAGATCTCGGCCTACAACGCCAGTTCCACCCTGGCCATCCGCGTGACGGATCTTGACAGCACCGGTGCCCTGATCGATGCCGCCTTCCAGGCCGGAGCCAACACGCTCAACGGCATTTCCTTCTCGGCCTCGGATACGGAGGAAGCCAGAGCCCAGGCGCTGAGAATGGCGGTCGCGGACGCCCGGGCAAAGGCAGAGATTCTCGCTGAGGCTTCCGGTCTCACCATCACCGGCATTGAGGAGATCATCGAAGGCGATGTGTCCAGCTTTGAAAACATGGTGGGCAATTTTTCCGCCAAGCGCGTGGAGGCCAGTGAGGACACTGCTGCGGGCACCGTGGTGCAGGCAGCGAGGCTGATCGTTTCCGCCACGGTCACCGTCATCTTTGAATGCGAATAACCAAAGAATCCTTCCGGAAGCGGAAAAAGCCGGCAGACGCCCATGATCAGCGTCTGCCGGCTTTTGATCTGTCTGTTTCACATCTGGAGCACGGAATACTTCCGGACGCCCCTGCGGATCAGGCTTCACCCTTCTCCGCTTCATCCAGATAGGCGTTCAGAAACCGGCCGGCCAGGATTTCCGGCCGAATATTTCTCCGCGCTTCCTCAAAGGTGAACCACGCACAGGAGTCGATCTCATAGTTCGGGTTCAGTTCGCTTTCATCCTTTACGAACACGGTGAAATTGCACATCAGCGTATTGGAGGGCTCGAAGAACTCCGTCCTGTTGAACCTCAGCCGGACCGCCGTCATGCCCGTCTCTTCCTTCAGTTCCCGCACAGCGGCGTGCTCCAGGGTTTCGGTGCGGTTGACGTAGCCCGCCACCAGGCGGTAAAAGTCTTTCCCATACTGCTTGATCAGCAGTACTTTCCTGTCGCACTCGCTTACGACAATCATGCTGACCGCAACATTGTACATGGGAAACCGGTACTCGCCGCACTTGGGGCAGAAGGGCACCATGCCTTCGTGCTCCAGTTCCCGGTCCACAAGCTGTGTACCGCATACAGGACAATAGCTCATTCCATCACCTCATGAAATCCTTTCCAGATTCTCCGTCCGGCCGGAAGATCCGCCCTCATGGTTCAACTGCCCGGAGCCGTTCCGCCGCTTCCCGGAAAAGCACCGGCGTCACCCGGGGATAGGTCAGTTCCTCCGGTAAACATTCAAAGGCCTGAACCTTCTGCATCTCATACTCCGGAAGCGCTTCCCGCTCCAGCACCCTGGCGGCAAACACCCTGCCATTGGATTCGCCTTCCGAATCGAAGGCGTAATAGTCGCATACAGGCAGAAGTTCGGCACATGTCACGCCGCTTTCCTCATACAGCTCGCGCCGGGCCGCCTCCTCCGGCGTCTCATTCGCCTCTATATGCCCGCCCTGGGTTTCCCAGGCCCTGTGTCCCCGGTGCCAGCTCAGGAGCATCCGGCCGTTCTCGAACGCGCACACCACCACAAACCGGAGCGGGCTCAGGGAGCCCAGGGGATGAATCCTGCACTGCAGTTCACGATGACCGGTCATGCCTTTCCCTGCCTTACTGTCATGTTCCCCGGATGCACAGCGCCGGCTCCGGGTTCCCGTGCATTCTATCCCGATTTTCTGAAACCCGCAAGGCATGTCCGCGTCCCCGGCACTGACACAGATGCGTGTCATGCCGCGGGGAACTGTACCTGCTCCCGGACAGAAATACTGTACCTTTGTACAGTGGGAGTCTTCACGGGCATATGGTACAATATAGGACACACAGACAGAACAGATGCCTGTTTCCCCGTAAGCACGGGCAGAATCAGGCCAGGACCCCGGAACATGAGGAGATAAGATCATGGCACAGCCGCCCATTATCCGAAGAACCGAAAAGATCCGTGAAGCCGCTTCCCTTCTGAAGGAGAGAAGAATCGTCTATATTTCCGCCTTCTTCTACAGCGGAAAGACCGTTTTGCTCAGTCAGCTCTGCGACGCCTGGGACGGGCCCATCCTGTGGTTCCGCCCCGAAGAGGAGGAATGGACATGTTTCCGCCAGCGCGCCGCGGAGGCGAAAGGCAGCCTCCTGGTCATCGACAGCATTGATCACCCCGCCCCGGAAATGGAGGGCAGGCTTACCTCGCTCCTGGCACAGACCAAGGATACGCATTACATCATACTGGCCGGGCGCGCCCAGATGCCCGCGGAACTGCACAGCATGTGCGCCTCCGGCGTCATCGCCACACTGGGCAGGGAATTCATGATGTTTGACGCGGAGGAGATTGTCCAGCTGTTTCTTGAATACGGGCTTGAGCTTCTGCCCTCGGATGTGCAGATGATTCTGTCCCGGCTTTGGGGCTGGGCGTTCGGCCTGCATATGCTGGCACGCCGGCTGCTTTCCCACGGCAGCACGTCCTTCAGCGCCGCCATAGAGGATACAAGGGAGGACATCAAGCGCATCCTGGTCACGGACGTGATCTCATCCTTTCCCGAAGCGGAGCGGCAGCTCATGTACAACCTGTCGCCCTTTGAGCACTTTTCCGCGGACATGGCGCGCATCGTGACCGGACGCACCGACGCGCCAAAGGTCATGGACGACATTTCACGCAGGTCCTATATGTTTCTGCGCCAGGGAAACAGCGAATACGTGTTTATCCCCATTGTCCGGCAGGCGCTTTTCTCGGAAATGCGCAATCTCTACACCCAGGACTACATCAACGGCCAGTTCCGGCGCGCCGCGCTGTACTATGAGCTGGCAGGCAAGGTACCCCAGGCCATCGCCTATTACCGGAAGCTCGGGGACGTGGAAAAGATCCGGGAACTTTTGATCCGGGATACGTTCAACCGGCCCGCGGACGGCGATTATGTGGACCTTCGGGACGGGTACGCCATGCTGGACCGGGAAACCATTCTCGCCTACCCGGAGCTGATCAAGGGCAAGTGTGAAATCGAATGCCTTCAGGGACATGCGGAGGAAAGCGACAGGTGGTACGAGGCGCTGGAGCAGTTCATACGCCGCACGCCCGCCCGGGACGCACGGCGCCAGACCGCACTGGAGGCCCGGGCCTATCTGGACCTGTGCCTTTCCCACCGCGGAAGCGGCGGCACGCTGAAGCGGCTGCTGGCGGTGGCGAAATCGCCCGCCCTCATCCAGTCGCCGGCCTGGCGCAACGGATTCAATGTTTCGGGAAACAGTGTCAGCCTCCTGAACGGCGGCCTGGACTTCAGCCGCTGGGTGCCTCACGGCTGGCGCATCTACCGGCTGTTCCGCAGGCCCATTGAACTGGCGCTCGGGAAAAGCGGCGGCGGGGTGGCTGAGCTCGCCATTGCGGAACGGGACCTGGAGGCGCGCCTGGACGGTGACTACACCGAAGCCATGCTGAAGGTGCGGGAAGGCCTGCAGCGCACCGCGGACAATCCCGAGCTGCACTACGCGGGCATCGGCATCCAGAGCCGGATGGAGGCGGCCCAGGGCAATGTACAGACCGCGGTGTCCATGATGGATCATGCCATATCCTCACTGACGGAGCAGTCGCCCAGGCGGCTTGCGCAGAACCTGGAGGTCTTCCGTCTGCACCTGCTCCTTCTCAGCGGGGACACGTCGGAAGCGCGGAGCTGGCTGGAGACGAAGGCGCCGGACGAGACCAGCGATTTCGTGATCATGGACCGCTACCGGTACATGCTGAAGCTGCGGCTGTATATCATCCTCGGGCAGCGGGAAAAGGTGCCGTTCCTGGCGGCGCTGCTGCGTCAGTACTTCGAGAGCTATGACCGGCCCTACATGCTGATCCAGCTGAACCTGCTGGAAGCCGTGTGCCATTTCCGCAGCGGGAATGACCTGTGGCGCACAAGAATGCAGGAAGCGCTGAGCCTGGCCCGGCACTACGGTCTGGCGCGGGTCATCGCCGATGAGGGCATTGCCATCATTGATCTGCTCAATGAGATGCAGCTGCCGGAGGGAGCCTGGGAACAGGGAATCCTTTCCCTGACCCGGCGGCAGGCGGCGTTCTATCCCGCGTTTATGAAGCAGGCGGCCATCAGGCCGATGTTTACCGACCGTGAGTACCAGGTGTACTCCCTGATGACCGCCGGGTATAGAAACGCGAAGATCGCGTCCATCCTGGGCATCTCAGAGCGCACCGTCAAGTATTTCTGCGCCCTGATCTACAAAAAGCTGGGCGTGGAGACAAGAGCGGAAGCCCTGAACCGGGCCGCAGAACTGGGGGATATCAAATGAAGAAAATCATGATGCTGCTGATCATGGCCGCGCTGCTCCTGCCTGCATTCCCTGCACTGGCCGATGCGGATTTCACCCTGCTCGTCTACATGTGCGGCACGGATCTTCAGAGCGACGCCTGCTATGATATCTATGAAATGGGCCTGGCCGAAAACAGCGAGAACGTGAACATTGTGGTGCTGGCCGGCGGAGCCTCGGAATGGGACTTTGAGGACATTCCAGGCGATACGCGCAGCCTCATCACCATCCGGGACGGGTATTTTGAATCCATTACGGACTGGGGCTGGGCTTCCATGGGCAGCGAGGAAAGCCTGCTGGAGTTCCTGAGCTACGGCCTGACCGAGTTCCCCGCCGACAGAACGGCCGTGATTCTCTGGGACCACGGCGCCGGCTCCGAGGGCGGCATCTGCTTTGATGAGACCGCCGAGGACGATGACGGACTGACGCTTACGGAAATCAACAGCGTGCTGTATGACCTGCATGAACAGCTGGGCGGGTTCCATATCGATCTGTTCGGCTGCGACGCCTGCATGATGGCCACCTATGAAATGGCCGCCATGCTCTCCTACTATGACATTGACTGGTTCCTGGCCAGTGAGGAGCTGGAGCCGGGCACCGGCTGGTATTACACGCCCTGGCTGCAGGCCCTGGACAGGTCCCCGGACATGTCCTCGGAAGCGCTCTGTGAGCTGATCGCGGACAGCTATATGCAGGGGGCGCTGGAGGAGGATCCGGACTCGCCGCTGACCATCAGCGCGGTGAACCTGAAAAAGATCGAGCCCCTGCGCAATGCCATGGAAAGCCTGGGCGTGTCCCTGCAGTCCGGGCTGGAAAGCGGACAGGCCGCGGAAATCCGGCGCGGGCGCAGCCGCATGTACACGTTCGGGTCCTATGTGGACGCCAGCTGGGACATGGTGGACCTGGGCGCCATGCTGGACGCCTATGCGCACCTGGACCCGCAGGGCGCGGCAGATGCGCGCACAGCGCTTTCCTCCGCGGTGCTGCTCAGCCGGCAGACGGACAACCTGAGCCCGTGCTGCGGGCTTTCCGTATTAATCCCGCACGATACCAAGAGCGAGTTTGAAAGCTACGTGGACGGCATGGACCTGTCCTTCTACATGCCCGGATGGATCGGATTCGTGAAGGCCTATGCCGGGCAGCTGTCCGGCGGGAGCTACACCTTTGCGCAGACCACGCCGGAAAACATCAGCGGATCGGGCTTTTTCACAGACATCACTTCCATATTCGCAGACTCCTCCGGCCAGTGGACCTGGAACACGGACACGGAGACCTATGAGGAAAGCGAAGAGACCGGGATCGCCATTTCTGCAGACGCCGGGGACTATGCCTTCTCCGCCGTGCTTTCGTCCGCGGACCTGCAGTACCTGGACTATGTGGAAGGCATGATGATGATGGACATCAGCGATGAGGAATCCTGGGGATACATCGACCTGGGCCTTGTGCAGAACAATGTGATCGACTGGAGTACCGGACGGATCTACAGCCTGTTTGACGGCACCTGGCCCATTCTGGACGGACAGCTGGTGCCGCTGTACGATCAGCTCAGCAATAATTACGGGCGCAGAAGCCTGATCCCCGTAAAGCTCAACGGCGAGTACACCTATCTGGTGGTGGAATTCACGGCGGGCAGCACGGAAGGGCGCATTCTCGGCGCGAACGCGGGCTATGACGAGAACGGCCTGCCCATCCGCGGCACCACCCGGCTTAAGGAAGGCGACATCATTGTGCCGGTCTATACCTTCTACTACGGCACGGACGAGAATGAGGACGACCTGGAGGAAGGCGAATTTGACGGGGATGAAATTGTCTGGCACAGCGGCCTTTCCGTCACCTATGAGGATGTGAGCGATGCGTCCGATCCGACGGATATGCTGTTCTGCTTTGTGCTCAATGACGTGTTCGGCGGGTATGACATGACGGAAGCCATCGCCTTTGAGATGTGAAAGCATGCTCATCCCGTGCACTTGACCCGCCACCTGTACCAAAGGACAGTAGACGGTTCAGATGTCACGGGATAAAATATTTACCAGCTCCTGAATGAGCAATACAGAAACGAAAGAGGTTTGACCATGAAGAAGATTCTTTGCGTTGTGCTCATGATCTGCATGATGATGGGCGCTGCCCTGGCGGAAGAAACCCCCGCCCTGAACTGGGAAGACGTCGTGCCCGTGATCGAGGCCTCCGGCCTGTCCGGACAGTTCTACACCTTTGAGGACATTGCCGTGAAATTCTGGCTGCCCGAAGGCCTGAACCCCGTGGAACTGTCGGAAGAAGACACGGAAAAAGGCCTGATCGCCTATTTCATGCCCGATGACGAGTCTGCCGCCGTGGCCATCAGCTATGTGAACGTGGACGGTGCCTCCCTGGAAGACTATGCCGCCTACCTGTCCGGCGAATCCGATGTGACCGAAGTGGAAGCGGGCACCGTGAACGGCTTCCCCTGCGTTTCCTATAAAATGCCTGAAAAGGACAGCGTGAACATCGCCTTCACCACCGAGCTCGGATACATCCTGGAAGTCTCCTGCA
>CACYNZ010000199.1 GCA_902775835.1 uncultured Eubacteriales bacterium
CGCAACGTGGTTCTGGACAAGAAGTACGGTGCTCCCCTGATCACCAACGACGGTGTGACCATCGCCAAGGAAATCGAGCTGGAAGACCCCTTTGAAAACATGGGCGCTCAGCTGGTGAAGGAAGTTTCCACCAAGACCAATGATGTGGCCGGCGACGGCACCACCACCGCTACCCTGCTCGCTCAGGCCATCATCCGTGAAGGTCTGCGCAACCTGGCTGCCGGTGCCAACCCCATGATCCTGAAGAAGGGCATTGAGGCCGCCACGGAAGCTGCTGTCAAGGGTCTGCATGAACTGTCCCGGCCCATCTCCGGCAAGCAGGCCATTGCTCAGGTTGCTGCCAACTCTGCCGCTGACGAGACCATCGGCAAGCTGATCTCTGACGCCATGGAAACCGTGGGCAACGACGGCGTTATCACCGTTGAAGAGAGCAAGACCATGTCCACCGGCATGACCACCACCGAAGGCATGATGTTTGACCGCGGCTATGCTTCCGCCTACATGGTCACCGACACCGACAAGATGGTGGCCGAGCTGGATAACCCCTATATCCTGATCACCGACAAGAAGATCAGCAACATCCAGGAGATCCTGCCCGTGCTGGAGCAGGTGGTGCAGGCTGGCAAGAAGCTGCTCATCATCGCTGAGGACGTGGAAGGCGAAGCCCTGGCCACCCTGGTTGTGAACAAGCTGCGCGGCACCTTCACCTGTGTTGCTGTCAAGGCTCCCGGTTTCGGCGACCGCCGCAAGGAAATGCTGCAGGATATCGCCATTCTGACCGGCGGCACCGTGATCTCCTCCGAGACCGGTCTTGAACTGAAGGAAGCCACCCTGGATATGCTGGGTAAGGCCCGTCAGGTCAAGGTCAACAAGGAAAACACCACCATCGTGGGCGGCAGCGGCCTGAAGGCTGACATCGAAGCCCGTGTGGGTCAGATCCGTGCCCAGATCGCTGAAACCACCAGCGATTATGACCGTGAGAAGCTGCAGGAGCGTCTGGCCAAGCTGGCCGGTGGCGTTGCTGTCATCCAGGTCGGTGCTGCCACCGAGATTGAGATGAAAGAGCGCAAACTGCGTATCGAAGATGCTCTGGCTGCCACCCGTGCGGCTGCCGAGGAAGGCATCGTGCCTGGCGGCGGCATTGCCCTGATCAATGTCCTGCCCTATGTCAAGGCCATCGAAGGCAACTTCGAAGGCGATGCCAAGACCGGCGTGCAGATCGTGCTGCGTGCCCTGGAAGAGCCTGTCCGCCAGATCGCCATGAACGCCGGTGTTGACGGCAGCGTGGTGGTGGAGAACATCAAGACCACCAAGAAGAGCGACGGCAAGGCCGGATATGGCTATGATGCCCTGCATGACGCCTATGTGGACATGATTGAAGCCGGCATCATCGATCCTACCAAGGTAACCCGTTCTGCCCTGCAGAATGCGGCCTCCGTGGCAGCCATGGTGCTGACCACCGAGTCCCTGGTGGCCGATATCCCCGAACCCGAACCTGCTGCACCCGCTGGCGGAGCCGGCGGCATGGGCGGCATGTACTAATACCGTTCCACCGGACAACAAAGCAGTCAGTCCCCCGCGGACTGACTGCTTTTGCATTGTCCTCTTTTTTTGATCCTTGCACAGACCGCATGCAGCCTCCCCTTGACAGCCGCCGCCGCGGAGGCTACCATCCCCCATGACCGTCAGCATTCCGGCCGGTTTCACTTCCCCACTTACAGGAGGTACCCCCATGCCCTCAATGGACATCGTGTTCACGCAGATCCTGGTCATTCTTCTTTATGTGGTCATCGGCTATGCAGCAGGCAGAATCGGCCTGATCAGTCCTGAACAGAGGAAATACCTCACACGCCTCTGCACGGATCTGATTCTCCCCTTCACCGTGCTGTCCGCTTCCAGCCAGACCATCAGTCATCAGGAACTGGCCGGACTCGGTCTCATCACGCTGCTGATTCTCGCCTTCTATGCGCTGACAACCCTCCTGTCCAACCGGGTACAGACACTTCTGCATGTGCCGGAACCGCTCAAGATCACCACGTCCTCGCTTATGACCTATCCCAACTGCACATTCCTGGGACTGTCGCTGTGCCGGGCCCTGTTCGGCGATATCGCCGTGCTGTACAACGCCATGGCCATGCTGGCGTTCAATGCCATATTCTTCACCTGGCAGGCCGGAAAGTTTTCGGGAAAGAAATTCAGCCTGCGCGCCCTCATGACCGCGCCTACTGTGTCCACCCTGATTCTCATGGTCATGCTTGTGTTCGGATGGCAGTTCCCTGCACCCGTCCAGACCGTGGTCAGCAGCACCGGTGCCATGATTTCCCCGCTGTCCCTGATCATTATCGGCGTCATGATGTCGGAAAACCGGCTTACCGCTGTGCTGAAAGAACGCAGAGCCTATCTTGTCGTGCTGTTCAGGAATCTTCTTCTGCCCATGTGCGCCATGCTGATTCTGCGTCTGCTTCCCATGGAGCCCTCGTCCAGGGTCTGTCTGCTGGTATACCTGGCCTGCCCGTGCGCGACCCTGACATCCATCTATGCGATCCAGTACGACATGGAACCGGAGTTTGCCGCGAGAACCGTACTTATGTCGACCCTGTTCTTTGCAGGCACGCTGCCCGTTGTCATCTATCTCGGCACCCGTTTTCTTGCCTGAGATTTCTGTCTCCGAGGACGTCTGTGCACATTTTGAAAACTGCATCAAATAAGGCTTCCGCACCGATACCGGCACGGAAGCCTTATTTATTGTCTGTTCAATTCCTGTTACTGAAGCTTCTGTCCGCAGTTCGGGCAGAACTTGGCACCGGGAGTCACAGGCTGTCCGCAAGCAGGGCAGGCAGGAGCGACTTCCAGTTTCTGACCACAGTTCGCGCAGAATTTTGCGCCGGCCGCTACGGGCTGACCGCATGCAGGGCAGAATCCACCGGCAGGCTGTGCTGCGCTCTGAGGCTGCTGCTGGGCCTGCGCATTGGCGGACATGGCCTGTGCAAAGACCTGGCCCATGGCCATCCCGGCACCCATGCCCACGCCCGCGCCAGCCATGGAGGAACCGTTGTTGGCGCTCTCCCGCATGGCTTCTGCTGCCTGGTACTGGGTATACTGGTTCAAATCACCCACCACACCCATGGAGGTGCGGCGGTCCATGGCCTTCTCCACTTCATCGGGCAGGGAAATGTTCTCAATCACAAAAGAGGTCAGGGAAACACCAAGCGCAGCGATCTTCTGATTGATGGCCTGCAGACAGTAGTTGCCCAGCTCATCATAGTTCGCCGCCAGATCCAGAGCAGGGATCTTGCTCTCTGCAATGGCATCGGAGAGGGAAGATACGCTGACGCGCTTGATCTGTTCTTCGATATCGCCCACACGGTAGGTGGAGCTGGTACCGAAAACTTCCTTCAGCAGAGCTTCCGGATCCGTTACCCGGAAGGAATAATTGCCAAACCCGCGGACACGGATAATGCCGAACTCAGTATCCCGCATCATGACCGGATTGGATGTGCCCCACTTGCAATCCAGGAACTGCTTGGTGTTGATGAAATACAGATCCGCCTTGAAGGGGCTGTTAAATCCGAATTTCCACGCCTTCAGCTTGGTCAGGATGGGCATATTGCTGGTCTGAAGCTCATAACGGCCGGGCTGGAAAATATCAGCCAGCTGTCCTTCATTGACGAAAATGGCAACCTGGCTTTCCCGAACGGTAAGCTGAGCTCCCATCATGATTTCCTTGCCATCCATGTCATACTTGTGGACGATGGTATCTTTCGTATTGTCCGTCCATTCAATGACATCCAGCAGCTGGGATTTGGCAAAACTGAACAAGCCCATAACAATTCCTCCTCTTATATTTCCTTGCAAAGAGCGGCAGCCCCGCCCTTTGTGAGTTCGAGCAGCGTATTGAGCCGGACGATCGATGCGATCCTCAGTTCAATATCCAGATACTCACGCACGTGATCAATGTTTGCCCGGGTGTGCTCCAGCACCAGCTTTTCCATGTCCTCGCCTTCCGGTGCCTTGCAGCCCAGCATGGGACAGGCCACGAGGAAGATCTTCTCCTCGTCAATGACTGAAATCAGCACGCGCATGCCCTTCAGCTCAGCGCCGAAGATGTTGCGCATGGCCACTTCCAGCCGGTCTGCTCCATAGTGCCATCTGCCTTCCAGGTAATGGTCGTGGGAAGGTGTTTCCAGTTCCAGTACCATGCAAGGCCTGTGAGGATCCATTTTGGACCTGAACATCAGTAGTCTGCTCAGAACCTGTTCCGGATCCACTTCTCTCCCGGCCAGCAGACTGCGGAAATACTCGTGTCTGCGAAGCTGCAGCATCAATGCCGCATTATAGGGGTCGTTGGAATAATCTGCACGTGTTCTGTTCAGAAGCATGCCCAGCTCGCGGATATTCTCCAGATCTTTCTCGGTATCATCGTATGCCCGAACTACAGGAAGCATAGGATACGCGTTGAGCGCTTCCATCATCTCAGACCAGTGACTGTCTGGCAGATTCAGGGCAATCCCATCCGCATGGTGACGGGTCAGAGATGCGAGCGCTTCTTCCACGCTTCCCGCAATTCTGGGCTGATGAAAGCCCAGCATTTCCCAGGAGTCTATCCTGTCATAGGCATCGCGCACGTCCGGATTATCCGTAACCAAAAGCAGTTTATACATCCAATGCATCCTTTCTGCCCGCGCGATACGCAGGACGTATATATTATACAGGATATGAGGAAAAAGCACAATCGTCTTCTGCATTTTCTGCATTTTATGTCCTAGAATTTTCCCATATAGTACATCCTCAGAATATTTTCACTCAAACGGCCCGGGAGCATATCATGAAGAAATACAGCAAGGTGCTGATCCGCACTTGCCACACGCTTCCGAAGCGGCATATGCCGTTTCTCCAGAAGATGCGCCACCTTTCTTCCGAGCTTTTCCGGATCGCTGCCGTGCGCCTCATCATGCGCAATCCGGCTGGTCGTGCGCTCGAAGTCCCCGCGGTAGGGCGAATCCGTTTCCGGCTCATGACGCAGCCGGGTACGTCCGCTGCCTCCGCGATGATCGCCGGGCTCAATCAGGCACACCTGAATCCCGAAAGCGCGCGTCTCCATGTCCAGACACTCCGCATAGCCTTCCACCGCGTGCTTGGCCGCCGTGTATGCGCTTTGAAACGGAACGCCCAGCAGCCCGTTGATGGAGGAAAACATAATGATCCTGCCCTGCCCCTGCTGGCGCATTCCGGGAAGGGCGATCTCGTTGACCCGGACCATTCCGAGGAAGTCCGTGTCCATCACGCGGCTGTACTGGTCGGCCCCGGTTTCCTCGCAGCTGGCCAGATTCAGGATGGCGGCACAGTGTACCACCGCGTCCACCCGCCCGTATTCCTGAAAAGCACAGTCCGCAAACCTCCGGATGCTTTCCATGTCCGTCACGTCAAGTCGAAGGCAACGGATGCCTTCCAGCTCGCCGCCGCTGAAGGATCTGGCCCCGGCCACAACTGTATGCCCAAGGTCCCGGATGGCCTCAGCCGTATATCTGCCCAGACCGCTTGACGCACCGGTAACCCATACAATCATTTTCTCTCGCCTCACAGGTTCTTCATCAGCTCACGGACCACATGCTGGGAGTTTTCCGCCGCCATCAGCGCAAACGCCGGATAGTCCATGTCAGACTGTCCGTTGGCATTATCGGATATGGATCTGAGAATACCGCAGGGCACATGGTGCATATAGCAGGCATGCGCCACGGCTGCGCCTTCCATTTCCACGGCCTTGGCTCCGAACAGGCTGTGAATCCGTTCCCTTGTCGCACTGTCATGGATAAACTGGTCCCCGGTGGCCACCGTGCCCTCGATCACACGGACTCTGGGCAGCGTGGACGCAGCCTTCACAATCTTTTCGCGCAGGGACTCGTCACAGGGAATCTCCACCAGTCCGATCTTGGAAACAAAGCCCACAGGGTCCCCGATGCCGCTGGTATCCATGTCATGCTGCACAGCGCAGGTTGCCACCACCATATCGCCGATGCCGATGCCTTCCTCACCGGAGCCCGCAACCCCGAGGTTCAGGATCCAGGACGGAGAAAACTCCAGAATCATCTCCAGAGCGCACATGGCTGCATTGACCTTTCCCGGGCCGCATACCGCCAGGACAGCTTCCTGTCCGTACAGGCGGCCGCGCCAGAACAGATCCATTCCTATGCGCACTTCCGTCTTCTCTTCCATCTCGGCCGCAAGGCCTTCCACTTCCAGCTGCATGGCCCCGATCAGTCCAATCATGCCGCTACACTCCCTTTCTGTTCTTCCGCTTTCATTATATGCATAAGATTCCGCTTTTCAACTGTCTTCCTCGTCTGCACCCGTCTCCCGGATGCCGAGCAGGGCCCGTCCCTGTTCATCCTCAAACTGGGAGGTATACAGCCTGTAATAGGCGCCTTTCTTCCGCATCAGCTCCGCATGCGTGCCGTCTTCGGCAATCTGCCCGTGGGAGATCACCAGAATCCGGTCGGCTCCGCGGACCGTGGAAAGCCTGTGCGCAATGATCAGGCTGGTGCGTCCTTCCAGAGTCGTCTCAAGCGCCTTCTGAATCACGATTTCCGTCTGCGTGTCCACGGAAGACGTCGCCTCATCCAGGATCAGAATGGCGGGATTCTTCAGAATGGCCCTTGCAAAGGAAATCAGCTGTTTCTGTCCGGTGGACAGCCGGCCCCCGCCTTCCCCGACGGGCGTGTCATACCCCTGGGGCAGACCGAGTATGAATGATTCCGCTTCCACGCGCCGGGCAGCCATCCGCACTTCCTCATCCGTCGCCTCCGGACTTCCATAGCGGATATTGTCCGCAATCGTTCCGGAAAAGAGCTGCGGGCTCTGCAGCACATACCCCAGACTGGACTGCAGCCAGAGCTGGCTGCGTTTTCTGTAATCCGTTCCGTCAATGAGGATTTCCCCTTCCACCGGTTCATAAAAACGGCAGACCAGATTCACAATGGTGCTTTTTCCGGATCCGGTTTCACCCACCAGGGCCACGGTCTGTCCCGCAGGGATGTGCAGATTGAAATGCTCCAGCA
>CACYNZ010000200.1 GCA_902775835.1 uncultured Eubacteriales bacterium
GTCCACGCCGAAGCCGTCCGGCAGCACCAGCAGCTCCTCCACATTCCTGGGCGGATGCTTCAGCCTCGCCCAGGCATAGATCACCACCACAATGACGCAGACAATGCAGTTTAAGATATTCGCCCAGTACACGCCGTTTACGCCCATGGAGGGAACCAGCAGCGCGGAGAAGCCCGCCACGCACACGACGCCGTCGAGAACTGCCAGAATGTTCATCAGCGTCTGCCGGCTGATGGACTGGAAATAACAGGTAAAATGCATGAAGATAATGGACAGCGGCATGCACATGGGCAGGAGCCGGAAGCCCCAGACCGTCATCATGTACACAGGTTCCGCGGGATCCCGGAAAAACAGCCGCGTAAAGGGTTCCGCCAGGAGCGCGACGCACACGCTGACCGCGCACATCAGGGGCACGAAGCGGATGAGCATGTTCCGCATCACGTCCACCATGGTCTGCCGGTCTTCCTCGCCGGCGCTCACGCTGATCATCAGGCGGGACACCGCCAGCATGCCGTTGGGTATCGCCCAGACGATGCCGAGCAGGTTGTTGGCCGTGGCAAAGGCCGAAATGCCCACGCTGCCCACAAAGATTTCCAGAAGATTGTTCACGATAATGCCGCGCAGTGTCTGGTATCCGTTGGAGGCCGCCCCGGGAAAGCCCGTCTTCACGATTTCCCGGCTGTCCTTAAGCGACGCTGGCCAGACCGAAGGCGGCTATGGCATCCACGCCGAGGAACTGACCGATCACCACGCCGTCGATCATGGAACCCAGGGATGAGGTCAGGGGCGAGAGCACATAGGTAATCATGGTCACGGTAAACGTGTTCCGGATAATCCGGTTGCTGCTGTCCGTTATCGAATAGGAATCCACATGCACCCTCCCGGTTCTGTTCTCAGTCCGTCACAACTTCCACAACGTCCATGAAGCCCACCATATCGAAGACTTCAATGATGTATTCGTTGGCATGCGCCACTTTCATATGTCCGTCCCGCGCCTCCAGCAGCTGTTCCGTGGCCAGGAGCATGCGCAGTCCGCTGGAGGAAATGTACTCCACGGACGAAAAATCCATAATGACATCCTTCACGCCGTCCAGATGCTGCTCAAGCTCCTTTTCCAGAACCGGCGATGTCGCTGTGTCCAGCCGGCCCTGCGGCTTGACGGTAAGGGTGGTTCCCTGCTTTTCGTAAATTGTTCCAGACATGGTTTTACTCCTCCGCAATTAACAGATTTTCTTCCGTATCGTCAGTATGTTCTTTCCGTCGCGGTATTCATAGGCAAGCCCGTCCATGGGTTTTTTCATCATGAACAGTCCCAGTTCCCCGATGGGGCGCTCACGCGCCTTCAGATGGGTTGTTTCCGGCATCTCCTTGGCCAGGGGATCAAACGGCTCGCCTCCATCGATCAGGGTGATGACAACACAGAGGGGATCTTCCTCTTTCTCCAGCCGGACAGTGGCAGGCCCAGTCCCGGGCGCGTATGCTAGCGCACGATATTGCCGAACAGCTCGTCCAGTGCCACATCCAGCTGCACCCGTATTCTGGACGGGCATCCCAGTTCCGCAAGAAATGCGTTTACAAACCCAGTCACAGGTTCAATCGCATCCATGTTGGCTTCGACTGTGATCTCCCGCCTGTCTCCCTGCCTGTCCACAGCAGGTTCCAGCATCCCTGTCATCTCCTTTCAAAGGAACACCCGCCGCAGATCCTTCCGCATCCGCGCAGCGGGCCGCCGCTTTTTCACATTTCTGAGGTGCCGGTCATATCGGCACACCATATCACAGTACTAATATCACATGATTCCCAACTGTAAATGCCGCGCAAGCGCTGAACAGCAGGAAATCCTTCCGCCGCCCGCGCATATACATGCCATGGACCAACGCGCATAAAAATATCTATTCCGAAATTTCGTTGAATACCTTCACCGCCGTTCACGTCCGTCTGCCGCCTTCCGTTCAGACGCTGAATCAGCTTCTTCTCAAAGCCATGAAAGTCCATGTGGAAATCTCCGCTGAAGCACATCACGCAGTTGTCCGCTCCGGAAACTGTCCGGTACAGGTCCCGGTACACCGGAGCAGGCTCCATGAGATGCGGACAGGCCGTCCGGCCGGCGGGAATATACCGGGGCGCGCCGCCGGAATCAGGGACATTCCGTAAAAACAAAATCGGGGACGGCCTGTCCGTCCCAGTCATATGGGAGCATTCCTCCTGTCCGCTTCCGGCTTTTCCTCAGCCCTTCCCTGTCTGCGCGTTCCCTTCTCCCAGGTCCGCACAGCGCATAAGGGCGGGAATCAGGCTGAAGGGTTCCATGCCTGACTGAGTGTCAATGCACGCCCGGATGCGCGTGATCGCATCGCAGACCGCCCCGGCCTTATCTTCCGGCGCGTCCGTATAATTGCCCAGCCGTCCGCCGATGTACTGTCCGTCCCGGATGCCGAGAAAGCGCTTCTCCATGTCCGGGTCAAAGCGCCCGTAGGCGGCATACAGGCCCACCGCGTCGGCCGTCAGCTCGTCCCGGATGGGCGCAACGTCACCGGGATACTGTCTGCGGCAGATCACATGGGTCAGTTCATGAAAGCGCCGGATCCTGTCCGAGTGCCCGAGCCACTCCTCCTCCGTCTCGCCCATGGCCCCGGCGTCCACATGGCTGTACGGTCCCCGGGAGAGCACCACCAGCATATCCACAGAGTTTTCCCGCACGGCGGTGAAACGGCTGAACGCTTCCGCACGCTCCTCTTCCGGGAACTGCCCGAGATACGCGTGTATGCGCGGCCAGTTGAACACGGTCAGCATGGCCGCGCCCTGGCTTGCCGGGACCGGGGTCAGGGGGCCTTCCCGGGCGGCCATAAAGCCGCGCATCACCAGTTCAAAATCCTGCCGGCTGCCCAGGGTAATTACCCGGACATATCCCGCCGGGGTCTGCATGATTTCCTCCCGGTCCGCGGGATCGCCCCGGTAATGGTCCAGGCTCCTGCGCTCCGGCTCTCCGCCGCGCAGGACAACCTGGCGGTACACTTCCTGCGTGTCCGTGTCCGGGTTCAGATACAGCTGGGGATACTCCTCCGCCAGCGCTTTCAGCACAGATATATTACGCATGTTGTATCTCCTTCTCCCGCCGTTTCTCCCGGGAAACCATGGGTTCGATCAGACCGCCTTCCATGAGCGCGGGCCCGTCCGGTTCCATTTCAGGTCCGTCCATGAACCGCCCCTGACAGGCCGGTGCGCACTGTCCCTTATCTGACCGTGCGCCGCTTTCATGGAACAGGCTCCTTTCCACATACGAAATCCATGGAATCCGGTTTCATCCATTCACACCGTCGGATGCTGCGCATCTGCTCAGGCCCTGTGATATTCCCCGTCCGCGTCCACTTCCAGCTCAAGGTCCGCCTTCCTGGAGCGTGCAAGGCACAATCGCACATTGGGCATGTCGCTGAAATCCACAAACGCCTCCGATGCCTTCCGGTCCACGCCCGTGTGCATGCGGCGCTCAATCAGGCGGCTGCGCAGCATGTTCTCCCCCGCCCGGACGGACACGGTATAGTCCGCGTATCCGGAAAGATCCCGCCATCCCGCTTCGTCAAGCAGCAGATAGTTGCCCTCCAGAAGCACGACATTTTCCCGTACCTCAAGCGCGTCCTCCACCGGATTGTGCAGCAGCCTGTCATAGATGGGCCAGGAGCACGGACCGCCCTGCAATAGCTGCCGCACCCGCTCCGTCAGGCGCGCAAGGTCGAACGTCTCCGGCGCGCCCTTGATCCGGACCATGGAAATCTCCTCTCCATTCCGCACCGTGCGGTGGGACAGCAGATATTCCTGCCGCCTGTGAAAGCCGTCCATGCCGATCACGTCCATCGGCGAAATGCCTTTTTCCTCCAGCGAAAGCTTTTTCAGAAACGCAAGGAGCGTGGTCTTTCCCGCGCCGGGCGGGGCTGCCAGCATGACCAGAAGCCTTGAGCCCTTTGCCCGCTGCATGTCCGTGACTGTATGCAGAAAGGGCAGGAAAATCTCCTGAACAGCCCGTTCACTGTAGTGCGCATGTACCTCAATGCCGTTGATGTCCGCCGTAAATGCCGCCATAGATCCCCGCTCCTCAGCTGTTCTCTCCGTAAGAAGCATTGTATTGCATTGTCTTTCCTCAGGCAAGCACCGCTTTCTCCCAAATCCCGTCCGGGTACGTTCCGGGGCAGGAAACCAGGGTTTTTGCCTCGAATATTTCCGGATACAGGCATTGCACGCGTGTTTCCGTGCACGGTGCCGGATCCCTGTTTCCATATACGACCTGCCGGAGCCTGTCCGGCACAAGGAGGTTTTCCATGGAGTATCAGATGGTTCTGGGAGAAAAGCTTTCCCGCCTGGGTTTTGGCTGCATGCGCCTTCCCGTGAAGGCGGACCAGTCGATTGATTCGGAAGAACTTGACCGTATGGTGGACTTTGCCATTGAGCACGGCGTCAATTACTTCGATACCGCCTGGCCGTATCACGGCGGACGCAGCGAACTGGAGATCGGGCGCAGCCTGAAGCGCTATCCACGTGACAGCTGGTTCCTGGCGGACAAGTATCCGGGACACCAGATTGCCTCCCGGTATGATCCGGCCGACATTTTTGAGCAGCAGCTGGAAAAGTGCGGCGTGGACCATTTCGACTTCTACCTGCTCCACAATGTGTATGAAAACTCCCTGGGCGTGTATCAGGATCCCCGGTGGAACATTCTCCCCTACTTCCTGGAGCAGAAGAAGAACGGCCGGATCCGGCACCTGGGCTTTTCCACCCATGCCCGTCCGGACACGCTGGCCGCTTTCCTGGACGCCGCCGGGGACAGCATGGAGTTCTGCCAGATCCAGCTGAACTACGTGGACTGGACGCTGCAGAACGCGAAGGAAAAGTATGAAATTCTCACACAGCGCGGCATTCCCGTCTGGGTCATGGAACCCCTGCGCGGCGGGAAACTGGCTCAGCTCTCGGATGCGGACGCTGAAAAGCTGCACGCGCTGCGCCCCGATGAGAGCACGGCCAGCTGGGCTTTCCGCTGGCTGCAGAGCCTTCCCAATGTCAGGATGGTGCTCTCCGGCATGTCCAGCTTTGATCAGATGCGGGACAATGTTGCCACCTTCTCCGGCGGAAGCGCGCAGACGGAAGCGGAATGCGCGCTGCTCATGGACATCGCGGAGGGCCTCAAGAACGCCCTGCCCTGCACCCGCTGCCGCTACTGCTGCGAGGGCTGCCCCATGGGCCTGGACATCCCCATGCTGATTCACGCCTACAACGATATCCGCTTTGCCAGCAGCATGACCGTTCCCATGCAGTTCGACGCCCTGCCGGAGGAGAAAAAGCCTTCCGCGTGCATCGGCTGCGGCGCCTGCGCGGCCATCTGCCCGCAGAAGATTGATATTCCCGCGGCCATGGCGGACTTCGCCAGGATCCTGGCCGACAAGCCCAGCTGGGCGGAGCTCTGCCGCCAGCGCGAGGAAGCGGCCCGCCGGCTGAAGGAAGGAAAATAAACACCAGATCCATCTGAGGTGATTCTATGAGAAATCTCGACAGGTTTCAGGGCTGTCTGATCGGCGGTGCCGCCGGCGATGCCCTGGGGTATGCCATTGAGTTTCAGCGGGAGAACGAGATTTTCCGCAGATACGGGGAAACCGGTATCACGCAGTATGAGCTTCACAGAGGGACCGCGCTGATCTCGGACGACACGCAGATGACCCTCTTCACGGCCAACGGCCTCCTGTGCGCCTCCGCCCGGGGCTGCAGCGGGAATCTGGAGGAAACCGCGTCCCTGATCGGACAATGCAGCCGGGACTGGGCCAGGACCCAGGCCGTCCGCTGGCCGCCGATGGTCCGCCCCAGATACGCGTGGCTTGGCAATGTACCGGAACTCTACAGTCCGAGGGCGCCGGGAAACACCTGCCTCTCAGCCCTGGGCCGGCGGGTGCTTGGCACCCTGGAGCAGCCCACGAACAGCAGCAAGGGCTGCGGCGCGGTCATGCGCGTTGCACCCATCGGCCTGTACTACTCAGACAGCGGACTGAGTGTCCGGGATATCTGCAGACTTGGCGCCATGGCCGCGGTCCAGACCCACGGTCATATGCTGGGCTGGCTGCCCGCCGCCGTACTGGTGCAGATCATCCACGGCCTCAGCCAGGATGATCTGCCGCTGGAAACGGCGATCACGGATGCCATCTACACGGCCGCCGACATGTGGCCTGAAGGCAAGGAGCTGGACAGCTTCATCCGGCTCATGGAAAAGGCGGTCCGGCTTTCGCATGAGGACATGCCCGACCTTGACGCCATACACGCCCTCGGTGAAGGCTGGGTCGGTGACGAGGCCCTTGCCATCGCCGTGTACTGCGCACTGAAATATTCCGGAGACCTGGACAGCTGTCTCATCGCGGCGGTGAATCACAAGGGGGACAGCGATTCCACAGGCGCCATTGCCGGGAACATCATCGGGGCCCAGATCGGACTTTCCGGCATTCCCGCAAAGTATACAGAGCATCTGGAGCTGAAGGATCTCATTCTGGAAATCGGTGAAGATCTCTGGCGCGACGGTCCCGCAGACCCGGCGGATCCTGTCTGGGAGGCCAAATATGTACGTGCAGCCTATCCGGAAGGAACCGGAACGGAACCGGTGCATCCATGACCTGCCGTTCTTCCGCAGTGCATGATGGAAAAAGAAGGCTTCTTCCCCGAAACCCATGACCTATTCCCAAAGGCCGGTGACATTCGTCGCCGGCCTTTGATTTTGAGCCCCGGAGAAAATGCGGACTCCATAAGACCCGTACTGTCCGCGTGATCTGATTCGCGTTTTCGTTCATGCCGGCATCCCGTACAATCCTGGCATGCAAAAACCCCGCCATGTTCTGACGGGGTCTGAAAACCATGTAACAGTTTCGGTCGCCTTACTGGGCGGGAGAATACTCGCGGCGCACCAGCACAGGCTGATTGTGGCTGTCATAGACCACATCCACATTCTTGGTGTTGAAGCCCACAGCATCAGGATTCTGAAGCAGTTCCTTCAGCTTGTCTCCGCGGTAGACGGTGTATTCCTCC
>CACYNZ010000201.1:0-1712 GCA_902775835.1 uncultured Eubacteriales bacterium
ACTTTTTCTCTGCCTGCTTTGTCATTTGCGTATCTCCACCGGATACGCTTCCTCCAGCTTTTCCAGTTCCTGCCCTTCGCCGCCGGCTTTCCTGTAAAGATCCGCCACGTTTTTCGCCGCTGCGGAAATATCCTGAATCTCCCCGGTTACGTTTTCACCAAGCTGAAACTGCAGCGGCCTGTTCCCGAGGCCCGCGAGGTCTTTCAGAAGCCCCCTGCCGTTTCCCACCAGCAGCAGCGTGTAATCTTCATAGTAGGTCATGTCGTACTCGTCGATCGAAAAGCCCGGGGATGTGAACACATAGGCATGTCCGCCGGCCTTGATGATCACTTCTTCCGCATAGACCTCTTCATCTGTTTCCACGCACAGCATAAGCCGCGGTACAATGCAGTCACCCATATCCGCATATTCCACCAGATCGAGATACGCGCATACCTCCCTGCCTTCACCATCAATCCGTCCAAAGAATGGCTGAGTGCCGAACCGGTAAACCGTGTCCACACCGTTGGCATCCAGTGAAACTGCCACGCCTTCCGCCGCTTCCAGCATATCCCTGTCTATTCCCTCAGCTGGCGAAATACACGGCAGAAGCATCAGCACCAGCAAACAGCAAAGCATACGTTTCACGGAATCCTTCACAGCTCCTTTCCCGGCGGATCCGTCCGCCAGTATTGCAGGAGCATTTCGACAGCCCGGCAGGGTTTCCTGCTTCTCCTGTACATTCAGCGCCGGCCGACTGCACATGTTTGACATTTCAAACCAGTATTTTCTTGGTTTTTTGATAGATTTTTAAGAAATGTATGCCCTATTCTTCTTGACGTTTTGTTTAGTTTGAGTCTATAATATGCGCGGTTGATTTCTTCGGGTCTGTGGTTGAAAGCCGATGCCAGTCGCAGGCAAAACGGTCCACGTAATCCGTTCAAAGTAACGGGGAGCATGGTGCGGTCTAGATGTAAGTCCGTCCGGTTTTTACCGAGAGAAGTGCGTGAGGGCGCTGATGCGTTGAGCTACCTTCCAGACGGCGTGTGTGGGGACAAAAACCAGGTCAGCCGAAGCGGTCACCTAATATATTTTTGGGGGTTTCCTTACCATGTACGAAGACAAAACGCTGGTTTGCAAAGATTGTGGCGCTGAATTCGTGTTCACTGCCGGTGAGCAGGAATTTTACGCAGAGAAAGGCTTCCAGAACGAGCCCACCCGCTGCAAGGCCTGCCGCGATGCCCGTAAAGCCAGCCGTCCCGCCGCCGGTGCTCCTCGCGAGATGCATGATGCCATCTGCGCCAACTGCGGCAAGCCCACTCAGGTTCCTTTCATTCCCCGCGAGGATCGTCCCGTATACTGCAGCGAATGCTATGCAGCCATCAGACGCGGCTGATTGAATATGAGACCGACCCGGACTGCTTCGGCAGTCCTTTTTTTTACTTGAATAAAGCACGCAAAACAACTATAATTTTACGCGTGCTTCTGCACAGATTCAGACAATTCCAGGAGGGAATTCCACTTATGGAAGAAAACAGCGTACGCTCCAATTTTATCTGGGATGCCATTGACGAAGACCTTGCCGCCGGTGTCTATACCGAAGTTCACACCCGTTTCCCTCCGGAACCCAACGGCTACATGCACATCGGACACTGCAAGGCACTGATCACCAATTTCCTGACAGCGGAAAAGTACGGCGGAAAGTGCAATCTCCGTTTTGATGACACCAACCC
>CACYNZ010000201.1:1762-8775 GCA_902775835.1 uncultured Eubacteriales bacterium
CCAACCCCGCCAAGGAAGACATGGAATATGTCCGGGCGATTGAAAAGGACATTCACTGGCTCGGCTTTCACTGGACCGGCGGATTGTACTATGCCTCGGATTACTATGACAAGTGCTACGAAATCGCCGAGGACTGGATCCGGCGCGGCCTGGCCTATGTGGATGAACTGAGCAAGGATGAAATGCGCGCATACCGCGGCACCCTGACAGAGCCCGGCAAGAACAGTCCGTGGCGCGACCGTCCCTGGGAGGAAAGCCTGGATCTATTCCGCCGGATGCGCAACGGCGAATTCGAGGAAGGGTCCCGCGTGCTCCGCGCCAAGATCGACATGGCAAGCCCCAATATCGTCATGCGCGATCCGACGCTGTACCGCATCCTCTACAAGGAACACTGGCGTACCGGGAATACATGGTGCATCTATCCCATGTATGATTTTGCGCATCCCATCGGCGACGCCATGGAGGGCATTTCCCATTCCCTCTGTTCCCTTGAGTATGAAATCCATCGTCCCCTGTATAACTGGGTCGTGGAAAAGGCGGCCAATCTTCTGCCCGCACATCCGAGACAGATTGAATTTGCCCGCCTGAATCTCACCCAGACGGTCATGAGCAAGCGCTATCTGCGTGCTCTGGTGGAAGGCGGCTATGTGTCCGGCTGGGATGATCCCAGAATGCCCACGCTGTCCGCCATGCGCCGCAGGGGCTACACACCGGAAGCCATCCGTGCCTTTGTAGCCGAGATCGGCCTGAGCAAGGCGGACTCCGTCGTCGACTATGCGCTGCTTGAGCACTTTGTCCGTGATGATCTGGGCGGCCGGGCACCGAGAGTGATGGCCGTGCTGAATCCCCTGAAAGTCGTGCTCACCAACTGGCCCGAAAATGGAACGCGTGAAATCGAGCTGGAGAATCATCCGGATCATCCGGAATGGGGCAAGCGCACCCTCACCTTCTCCAGGGAAATCTACGTGGAGCGCGATGACTTCATGGAAGTGCCCGCCAAGAAGTACTTCCGCCTCTATCCCGGTAATGAAGTGCGCCTGAAGGGTGCCTATATCATCCGGTGCGACGAGTGCATCAAGGATGAAAACGGGCTTGTCACCGAGCTCCGCTGCACAGTGGACCTGGATTCCGCTAGCGGTACGCCCGGTGCTGAACGCAAGGTCAAGGGTACGCTCCACTGGGTCAGCGCTGCCGACTGTGTCCCGATTGAGGCCCGCCTCTATGAGCCCCTTCTCTCCGAAACCGTGGAGGAGGAAACCGAAGAGGAAGAGGAAACTGTCCGCGACAAGAAGGACTTCATTTCCCGCCTGAATCCGGACAGCAAAAAAGTCCTGCACGGCTTTGCCGAAAAATGCACGGTGGATGCCGAGGAAGGCAAAACCTTCCAGTTCCTGCGCAACGGATACTTCTGCAAGGATCCGGATTCCACGCCGGAAATGCCTGTTTTCAACCGCACCGTGGGTCTCAAGGACACCTGGGCCAAGATTTCCAAGTAACTTTTGGAGGTTTGTTACATCATGACTGTTCGCACACGTTTTGCTCCCAGTCCCACCGGCTTTCTGCATCTCGGCGGCCTGCGGAGCGCGCTTTACGGCTATCTTTTTGCCAGGCAGAATCACGGTTCCTTCATCCTCCGCATCGAGGACACAGACCAGGAACGGTATGTGGAGGGCGCAACCCAGGTCATCTATGATACGCTCCGTGACTGCGGCATGAACTGGGATGAAGGCCCGGATGTGGGCGGTGATTACGGCCCCTATATCCAGAGTGAACGGAAAGACCTGTATCTCCCCTATGCCAAGCAGCTGGTGGAATCCGGCCATGCCTACTACTGCTTCTGCACCAAGGAAGAACTGGAAGCACGCCGGCAGGCTGCGGAAGCCCGTGGTGAAGTGTTCAAATATGACAAGCACTGTCTGAAACTGACCCGCGAGGAAGTCCAGGCAAAGCTGGACGCCGGTGTCCCCTATGTCATCCGTCTGAACGCGCCCACCGAGGGCGAGTCCTCCTATCATGATGAAGTGTTCGGTGACATGACCTTCCCCAATGACTCCCTGGATGACATGGTGCTCATCAAGCAGGACGGCATGCCGACCTACAACTTTGCCAATGTCATTGACGATCATCTCATGGGGATCACCCATGTCATGCGCGGTATGGAATACCTCTCCTCCACGCCCAAATACAATCTCCTCTACAATGCCTTCGGATGGGAAATCCCGAAGTATATCCATATGCCCCCGGTCATGCGGGATGAGCATCACAAGCTGTCCAAGCGCGACGGCGATGCCTATTATTCCGATTTCATCGCCAAGGGCTTTCTCTCCGAAGCCATCATCAACTATCTCGCGCTTGTGGGCTGGAATCCCGGCACGGATCAGGAATTCTTCACCATGGATGAACTGATCGAAGCCTTCGACATTCACCGGATCAACAAATCCCCCGGCATTTTTGATCCCAACAAGCTCGAATGGATGAACAGCCAGTATGTGGCAAAGATGGATTTTGAGAAATATCTCGCCATGGCCACTCCCTGGTTCGATCAGGTCCTCGCCGGAAAAGGCATGGATTACCGCCGCCTTGCGGAACTCATGCAGAGCCGTACGGATATCTTCAGCCGTATCCCGGAAAAAATCAGTTTCCTTGCTGAGCTTCCCGATTACGACCTGGAGCTGTTCACGCATAAAAAAATGAAGAGCAACCCTGAAGTTGCCCGTACCGCACTGGATCTGTGCCTCCCGATCCTGGAGAGCATCCCGGAAAGCGAATGGACGGAAACCAACCTTCATGACCGGCTCATGGCCGCCATCGCGGAAAGCGGCATGAAGAACGGAGCTGTGCTCTGGCCTCTGCGCATCGCGATTTCAGGCCTGGCCTCCACACCCGGCGGTGCCATGGAGATTGCCTATCTGCTGGGCCGCGCGGAAACCCTCAGACGCGTCCGCCTTGCCCAGGAAAAACTGAACGGTTAATTCTATCAGGCGCGGACAATCGTCCGCGCCTTTATGGAAAGGAGACATTCATGCCCAAGCGTATTGTTCTGTTCCTGCTTCTCTTCTGCCTGGCCTTTCCTGCCTGCCTTGGTGAAGCTGTTCAGGTCGACTCCCCGGATGAAATGCCGGAGGTGAATGCTGACGGGTTCCTGGAGTCCGGCAGTCCCGGATACTATTACATGGACCATGCATCCGGCATCTGGCTTTATACCGACGCAGACACCAGGCTGGAAATCACACGGCACCAGACAAAAAGCCCTGCGCTCACGTACTATACGGCTGAAATCCACTGCCGGCGTGGTACCAATCTGTTTACCGCCTCCTGGAACCAGGAAAAGCCCGGCCGCTCCAACGCCCTTCCGCAGGATATCGCAGTACGGGACCGCGTCGTCTACGCCCAGAGCGGTGATTTCTATTCCTACCGTGTCAAAAATGACCGCTACCCCGGAATCATCATCCGTGATGGAAAAACGCTTTACAAGAAAACCTATTCAAAGTATGTGCACGCTGTTCCGAACCTCGCCACGCTGGCCCTGTTCGCCGCAGGACGTGCGGAAGTTCACGAATCCTTTGAGGTCTCCGCCAAGGAATTCCAGTCCCAGGGGGCGGAAAACGTCCTCGCTTTCGGTCCTATTCTGATCCGCGACGGAGAAATCCAGGATCTGAGCCACAAGGATTACAGCCATCAGGAACCGCGCAGCTGCCTTGGCATCGTGGACGACGGGCATTATATCGGCCTTCTGGTGGAAGGAAGGAAAAACCATTCCGAAGGTGCCACGCTGGAGGAATGCGCCGAGATTCTCTGGAATCTGGGCTGCAATAACGCCATTAACCTTGACGGCGGCAATACCAGCGCAATGCTGTTCATGGGGCAGAGCGTGCAGCTCAGCAACAGCGGCGGCGTGGATGTCAATGACCGCTCCATTCCCGATATTCTCTGTGCCGGCAGATACTGACCCGGATACCCGTAAAGAGACATAAAAAAACGGAAGTTTTGCACTTCCGTTTTTTTGTCATAGTTTGGAACCGCAGCTCGGACATTTCCGGGCACGTGCATTCTGAATCTCTATTCCGCAGACCGGACACTTGCGGCGGCTGCTGTCATGCAGAAACAGAATGTCATTGTCCTCGTCATCGTCATCGTCATCTTCTTCGATGTAGTCGTCCTCATCTTCCCCGTCGTCATAATCATCCATGCCGTTCAACAGCGATGACAGAGTCGACGCAAGTCCAAGGCCGCTTTCGATGCCGTCCGTCTTGGATTCCACACGGGTAATGTCAGTTTCCGCCTCATCCAGCCGCTTTTCCAGCTCGTTAAGCCGCTTTTCCAGCATTTCCATGAGCTTGAGCATTTCGGCGAATACCTGATGCACATTCTCATGTCCATCAAAGTCCCCGGCCTTCATGAGTCCCTGAATATACCCGACGCGCTTGCTGATCTGATTGCTCATGCGCTTCTCCTCTCAGGGGACAATCAGGCGCGCTCCATGTATTCACCGGTGCGGGTATCAATACGGATCATGTCGCCGGTATTGATGAACAGCGGCACCTGCAGGCTGTAGCCGGTTTCCACGGTGGCAGGCTTGTAGGTATTGCTGGCGGTATCACCCTTGAATCCGGGCTCGGTATCCGTCACCTGAAGAGCCACAAAGTTGGGCGCTTCCACGGAGAAGGCGCTGCCCTTGAAGAAACGCACTGTCACATTGGTGCCTTCCTTCACGAAAGGAATGGCGTCTTCCACCTGTCCCTTGTTCAGAGGCAGCTGCTCGAAAGTGTCATTGTCCATAAAGTAGTACAGATCGCCATCGTTGTAAACATACTGCATTTCCTTGGTCTCAATGATCGCCTTGGGCATCTTGTCAGTGGGGTTGAAGCTGCGCTCCACCACGGCACCGCTCATGACGTTCTTGATCTTGGTACGCACAAAGGCGGCACCCTTGCCGGGCTTCACGTGCTGAAAATCCACGATGGTCCATACGCCGCCGTCCCATTCTACGGTAAGGCCTTTTTTGAAATCGCCTGCTGTAATCATGTTACATTCCTCCAACTGATGTATTCTGGATTCGGGAAGCATAATCCGTCAGGCGCACCCAACAGAAATCTTCTTCTGTGCCTGTGGAAATTCCAGAAGCACGGATACAAATACGTCCACCTTGAAATTTTAGCACAATCATTCTGAATTGAAAAGTATGTTTTTCTCCAGCCCTTCACTTTTTCCTGATTTTCATGGTGAAGCCCGGCCTTTCCGACCTCTGCAAAAAACGGCAATATATTAATGTAGAAATACTTCCTAAACAGCTGAAAAAGTGGTAAAATATGTCGATGGTATCTGCTCTGTCAGAATGCTTCCGTCAGGGGCGGTGACTGGCCGCTCCGAAAGACGCAGACCGGGCGGCGGGACGCTGCCATTTCGCCCGGAGCATGCTCTCCCCGGCAGTTCAGATCATCATCAGAACGGCCGCTCTTGCGGCTTTCTGCCCCCCGTCAGCGTCAGGCCATATGGCAGAGACGCGGCTTAATGAAACTGAAGTTGTGAGGTTTTATCATGTCAGAAGAAATCAGGGACGCCAGACCCACTCAGGAAGATCTGGAAGCCCAGGCTCAGGCGGAAATTGAGCAGGCCACCCAGGTAACTGAAGATTATGGTGAGGATCAGATTCAGGTGCTGGAAGGGCTTGAGGCGGTTCGCAAACGCCCCGGCATGTATATCGGTTCCACAGATGTACGGGGACTGCACCATCTTGTCTATGAGATCGTGGACAACTCCATTGATGAAGCGCTGGCCGGCTTCTGTCACGAGATTGACGTCACACTGGAAAAAGACGGTTCTGTCACCGTGCGCGATGACGGCCGCGGATTCCCGGTCGGCATTCATGCCAAAACCGGCCGTCCGGCAGTGGAGGTCTGCCTGACCATTCTGCACGCCGGCGGCAAATTCGGCGGAGGAGGCTACAAGGTTTCCGGCGGCCTGCACGGCGTCGGCGCCTCCGTTGTCAATGCCCTCTCCCGCCACCTCACGGTGACGGTCTATCAGGACGGGAAAATCTATCAGCAGGAATACGAGCGCGGCAAGTATCTCTATGACCTCAGAGTCATCGGGGAAACCGACCGTACCGGCACCACCATTCAGTTCTGGCCCGACGTCCGTTCAGCCGAGAATCCGGAAGGCATTTTCGAAACCGGCGAGTTCGAGTTTGACACGCTGAAAACGCGCCTGAGAGAAATGGCCTTCCTGAACAAGGGGATCCGGATCATCTACCGGGATGAACGCCCGGATGAGCCTGTAGAGCGGGATTTCTGCTACAAGGGCGGTCTCAAGGAGTTCGTCAAGTACCTTAACCGCAACAAGACCCCGCTCTTTCCTGAACCGATCTATACCGAGGGCGTCAAGGACGGTATTCTGGTGGAAGTCGCCATGCAGTACAACGACTCCTATCAGGAGAACATCTACACGTTCGCCAATAATATCGCCACGCCGGACGGCGGCACCCATCTCATGGGCTTCAATACCGCGCTGACCCGTGCCATCAACGACTACGGCCGGCGTTTCAAGATTCTCAAGGATTCGGAATCCAACCTGAAAGGCGAAGATGTCCGTGAATCCCTCACCGCCATCGTATCCATCAAGATGGAGGATCCCCAGTTTGAGAGTCAGACCAAGTCCAAGCTCGGATCCGGTCAGGTCCGCGGCGTGGTGGACACCCTGGTGACCAAGGAACTGACAACCTATCTGGAGGAAAATCCCCCCATCGCAAAAGCCATTCTGGAAAAATGCGTAGGCGCGGCCCGTGCCCGTGAAGCTGCCCGCAAGGCTAGGGAAATGACGCGCAGGAAAACCGTTCTGGAGACCGCTTCCCTGCCCGGAAAGCTCGCTGACTGTTCCGAACGTGATCCCGCCAAGTGCGAGATCTTCATGGTGGAGGGTGATTCCGCCGGCGGTTCTGCCAAGGAAGGCCGTGACCGTCATTTCCAGGCCATCCTCCCCCTGCGAGGAAAAATCCTGAACGTGGAAAAGACCCG
>CACYNZ010000202.1 GCA_902775835.1 uncultured Eubacteriales bacterium
TGGTGCCGTGCGGCGGGTTCAGCTGCTGCTGCAGCCGTACGTTGAGAGCCTGCACGCCGGCGTCCCCTTTTTTGGTGGGGGAGAGCACCTGGATGGCGCGCATGCGCTCCGCCGGTCCGTAGTGCATGAACGCGGGAAGCCGTGTGGCCACAAGCTCCACCACGGTATTGGCACAGTCCACAGGCGTCTGGCGCCGGTCAAAGAAGAAATCCGAATGCTTCTCATTATAAAGCGGCAGCTCGCCTTTCTGGATGCGGTGGGCGTTGACCACAATGCGGCTTTCCTCGCTCTGGCGGAAGATGTCCGTGAGCCGCACGGAGGGCAGGCAGGAGGCCGCCAGAATATCGCCCAGTACATTGCCGGCACCGACGCTGGGGAGCTGATCGGCGTCCCCGACCATGATCAGGCGGGTGCCGGGCTGCACAGCCCTGAGCAGAGAACGCATAAGCATCAGGTCCACCATGGACATTTCATCCAGAATGAGACATGCACATTCCAGAGGCTCGTCCTGGTTACGCCCGAACATCTCCTCGTCTCCGCTGAATTCCAGGAGCCGGTGAATGGTCCGGGCTTCCATGCCGGTGGCCTCTGACATGCGCTTGGCCGCGCGGCCGGTCGGGGCCGCCAGCAGGACGGAGCCCTCCTCGGACAGAAGCGAGATGATGCAGTTGATGATGGTGGTCTTTCCGGTGCCGGGACCGCCGGTGATCACGAGTACTCCGTGGCTCATGGCTGCGGAAATGGCCTCCCGCTGACGCGGGCTGAAGGAAATGCCGGAGCGCTTTTCAAACTGGTCAATCTGGCGGTCTGCCTTCTTGGCGGGCTGGCCTGGCACGGACTGATAGAGGTCCATGAGACGGTCCGCCACTTCCAGTTCGGCACGGAAATAGTCAGTGCGATAGACACGCTGACTGCCCATGGGACCTTCCCGCACCAGAGCGTGCTCCAGTACAAGGGTGGAAATCTGCAGGAAGATGCTGTCACGGTTCACCTGCAGCAGCGCGGAGGTTCTGTCAAGCAGTTCCGCTTCCGGAAGAAAACAGTGTCCGGAACCCGCGGCGGCGTCCATGAGCACATAGACAAGCGCGGCGCGGATCCGGTCCGGACTGTCCTTCTCGATGCCCAGCGCCGAGGCGATCCTGTCAGCGGTCGCAAACCCGATCCCCTGAATCTCCTCACACAGACGGTATGGATTCTGCCGGATGATTTCCGAAGTCTTCTCCCCGTAACGCTTGCTGATCTTTACGGCCATATTGGGCGAAACGCCGTATGACTGAAGAAAGATCATGGCTTCCCGGGCCTGCATATGCTCCTGGTATGACTCGACGATAAGCTTGATTTTCTTTTTGCCGAGCCCGCGGATTTCGCTGAGGCGTTCCGGATGTTCGCTGAACACTTCCATGGTATCCTGCTTGAAATGCTCTACGATGCGCTTGGCAGTGGCTCTGCCGATGCCGGCAATGAGCCCGGAACCGAGAAAACGCTCCATGCCGAGAAGTGTGGAGGGAATCTGAAGCTGAAACTGGGTGCACTTGAGCTGGCTTCCGTACTGGGGATGTTCCACCATCTGTCCGGCGAAAATGCCCTGTTCACCTGGCGCGAGTTCGGGAAGAATGCCGACCACCGTGTATTCACGCCGGCCGGACTGGATCTGGACCACAGAATACCCATTCTCCGGATTCCGGAAAACCGTGCCGGTAACCGTGCCTTCGAGCTGGTCCATCCAATCCCTCCCTGAAAAGACTTCGGAGCGGATTATAGCAGAAAACGGCGCCGGTGTGAACCGAGAAAGAAAGTGCGGAACAAAGGATAAGCAAAAGGACCGGCCTATCCGATGAACCGGTCCTTTCAGAAGCATCATTCAAACTGTGCGCGGTAGAGCTGCCAGTAAAAGCCTTTTTTGTCCATGAGTTCCCTGTGCGTGCCCTGTTCCACCACGTCGCCGCTGCGGACGACCAGAATCCGGTCGGCGTTCTGAATTGTGGAGAGGCGGTGGGCAATGACGAAACAGGTCTTGCCCTGCATGAGCTCGCGCATGGCACGCTGGATCTCGCGCTCTGTGCTGGTGTCCACATTGCTGGTGGCTTCATCCAGAATGAGCATGCTGGCATTGTAGAGCATGGCCCGGGCAATGGTGAGCAGCTGCTTCTGGCCTTTGGAGATATTTCCGCCGTCTTCACTGATGACGGTCTCGTATCCTTCCGGAAGCCGCATGATGAAGGGATGAATATGGGCGGCCTTCGCGGCGGCCACGACTTCATCCATGGTGGCGCCTTCCTTGCCGTAGGCAATGTTTTCAAAGATGGTGCCCCGGAAAACCCAGGTATCCTGAAGCACCATGGCATACGCGCTGCGCAGGCTCTTTCGGGTCAGCTCCTGGATGGGGTGCTCGTCCAGAAGCAGCCGGCCGGAATCCACATCATAGAAGCGCATGAGCAGGCTGATGATGGTGGTCTTTCCGGCACCGGTGGGACCGACAATGGCGATGAGCTTTCCGGGCTCGGCGTCCATGCACAGGTCATGGATGATGGTCCGGCCGGGATCATAGCCGAAGGAGACGTGGTCCGCCTGCACGTGACCATCCACCTGGGTCAGGTTCAGGGCGTGCGGCACATCGCCGGGCTCTTCCTTCTGATCCAGAACCCCGAATACGCGTTCCGCGGCGGCCAGGGCGGAAAAGAGTTCATTGATGATGTTGGCGATCTCATTGATGGGTCCCGAGAACTTGCGGGAATAGAGCACAAAGGAGGAAATGGATCCGAGACCGATCAGGCCGTTCATGTACAGAACAGAGCCGAGAAGCGCGATGAGACTCAGGCACATGTTGTTGATGAATCCCATGCTGGGACCGATGGTCACGCCGAGGGAGTCGGCATCATAATAGGCCTGAGCTGCATTTCCGTTGACGCGGTCAAAGCGGTTTTCGATTTCGTCCTCATGGGCGTAGGCCAGGATGGTTTTCTGGCCGGAGAGCATTTCTTCCACAAACCCGTTCATGGCGCCGTAGCTCTTGGAGCGCTTGGAGAAGCGGGGCTGGGTGAGCTTGCGCATGTGCGCGGTGTAGGCGATGGAAGCGGGAACGGTGACCAGGGCTACCGCGGAGAGCGGCAGGGAAATGGAAACCATCATGATCAGGGAGCCGACCACGGTGACGATGCTGGTGAGAATCGACACCACGTCTGTGGAAAGGCAGGTGCTGATGACATCGATGTCATAGGAGACGCGGCTGATGATGTCGCCGGCCTGGTTCTGGTCAAAGTATCCCACCAGGAGACGCATCAGCTTGTCGAACACGTTCTGACGCATTTTCCGGGCGACCCGCTTGCTGACGGAAACCATGGTGGTATGAATCAGAATGGTGATCAGGGAGGCTGACACATAGCAGATCAGCATGCGGATGGCATAATAGTACACCCGGTCAAAATTGACTTTTCCCACACCGGCAGCGGCTTCATTGATGGCAGAACCCGCCAGGTTCGGACCGAGCAGAGAAAGTGTGTTGCTGATCAGGCACATGCCCCAGACCAGGGCGATCATGAGCTTGAACTGCCCGAGGTAGGAGAGGAGACGGCGGAAGGTGCCCCGCGCATCCTTGGGCTTGCGCATGACGGAATCGCGTCTTGCCATGTCAGTCCACCTCCCCCATCTGCGTCATCTGAATCTCACGGTAGGCAGGACAGGTCTGCATAAGGTGGTCATGGGTGCCCATCCCGATAACCCTGCCTTCATCGAGCACCATGATCTGGTCCATGTTCATGATGGAAGAAATGCGCTGAGCGATCACGATCAGCGTGGAACTGCTGTGGTGTTCCCGGATGGCCCTGCGCAGCTCGGCGTCGGTCCGGTAATCCAGGGCGGAGGAGGAATCGTCAAGCACGAGAATATCCGGCTTTGCGGCCATGGCACGGGAGATCAGAAGGCGCTGCTTCTGTCCGCCGGAAAAATTGGCGCCGTGAATGCTGGCCGCATGCTCCACGCCGTCCTCGTAGTCATAGACAAACCCTGCTGCCATGGCATCCGTCAGCGCTGTCTGCAGCATTTCCTCAGAGACATCCCGGCCGAATACCACATTCTCGCGGATGGAATCCGCAAAGATGGCATCGTTCTGGAACACCACGCCGAACCGGCGGCGCAGCTCATCCAGATCCCAGGCCCGGACATCCTTTCCGTCCACAAACACGTGGCCCTCGGAGGGATCATAGAAGCGCATGAGCAGGTTGATGATGGTGGTTTTTCCGCTGCCGGTCGCACCGATAATGCCAAGGGAACCGCCTTTGGGAATGGCAAAGTCGATATCGGTGAGGCAGGCTTCCCGGCCTGCACCGGCAAAACGGGCGGCGTCACGGCTGCGTGTGGTATCCGGGTTATAGCTGAAGCCCACGTGGTCAAACACGATATAGCCGGGACGCGCCGGCTTTGCGGCCTCGGATTCCGGGAGCATGGCAAGCTCCTGGGGCTGGGAAACCACTTCGGAGATGCGGCCTGCGCTGGCGTTGGCCTTGGAGAGCATCATGAACACGCGGTTAAGGCCCATGACACCCATCATGATCATGTTGAAGTAGGTGAGAAAGGCGAGGATCACGCCGGGCTGGGTAAGTCCGTCATTAACTCTGCGCGCGCCGATGATCACCACCAGCGTGAGGCCGGTATTGAGGAACAGGGTGACAATGGGACCAGGCAGGGACATGATCACGCCGGCCTTGATATCACGGGATGTGGTGGTGTCATTGGCGGTCTGATAACGCTTCATCTCAAAGCTTTCCTTGGAAAGCGCCTTGACCACGCGGATGCCGGTGATGTTCTCACGCATGATGCGCACAATGTCATCCATGGACTGCTGGACCTTCTCATACAGGGGAATGCCGCGCATGGACACGAAGACCACCAGACAGATGAGAATCGGGGCCATGATGCACAGAATCATGGCAAGCCCCGTGTCCATGGTGAGCGTGATTCCGATGCCGCCCAGGAGCATGATCGGGGCACGGATGCCTATGGTCTGCACAGACTGAATGAATGACTGGACATTGTAGGTGTCGGAGGTCATCCGGGAAATCACGGACGGCAGTCCGATGCTGTCCATCTGTCCGCCTGACAGGTTCAGGGCTGCATGAAAAAGATCACGGCGGATCTCATAGATGCTGCTGCGGGCTGTACGCACGGCCATGCGGTTGGCAGTAACATTGAACAGGCGCGTGCACATGGCAAGGAGGATCATGACAAAACCCCAGAGGAGTACGGACTTGAGCTCTTTCTGGGGGACCACATGATCGAGAAGGTGCTCCAGGACATAGGGAATCATCAGCTCAAGCACTGTGCCGCCCAGCTTGATGCTCATGCCCAGGGCAATGATCCATTTGTACTTGCTAATATACTTCCAGATAAACCGCATGATGTCTCCGTATTCCCGGGAAATCCCGTTTCTCTCCGGCGTAAAGCCGGCTGCTTATGCTGCAGCGTGAACAGTCTGATATTATCACCCGGGTTCCGGGAAAGTCAATGGAGCGGGAATGAGCAGGAAGATGGATGCGCAAAGGGCTCAGCTTGACAAAAACTGTGAGTGAAAGGATAATCGCTCCGGACAGACGCACTGTTTATTTGTCATTTTTATTTTTTCATTGTCTGTCCCGGGACCGGCACAATATAATAAGGAAGGATGAGACAACGTGTTTGGATACCGCCCCGATGGACGACGGCTCAGGGATATTGATCCGATTGTTCAGATCACGCCCTATCTTATGCCGATGCGGTGTGATGCCCAGGTATTCCTGGAGCATGACGTGGACTTTGAGAGCATGACCCGGTATATCAGCAGGCAGATGGCTGAAAAGAACGAAAAACTCACGCATATGCAGATCATCGTTGCGGCTTATGTGCGAGGCGTGAGCCAGCATCCGGAAATCAACCGCTTTATCATGAACAAGCAGTATTATTCCAGAACCAACTGCACGGTCTCCTTTACCATGCTCAAGGATCCACAGAACGCGGATCTCGGCGAAACTGCGGTCAAGATCAAGTTTGATCCCACCGATACCGTCTATGATGTCCGTGACCGGATGATGGCGGTGGTGGAAAGCAACCGCGGGATCGAGCAGAAGAATTTCGCTGACAAGCTTGCGGCCGGGGTGCTGAAAATCCCGGGGCTGCCGCAGCTGGTGGTGGGCCTTGTGCGGCTTCTGGACCGGTACGGTCTGGCACCGGGTGCCCTTTTGGATGCTCTGCCGTTTCACACCGGCATGTTCATCACCAACAATGCGTCCATCGGTCTGCATCATGTGAACCATCATATTTATAACTTCGGAAGCACCAGTCTGTTCTTCGGCATGGGTCTGGTGAAAAAGGTGGCGATGGTGGAGAAAGGGGGAACCCGCATGCACCGCTATCTTCCGATAGGCATTACAGCCGATGAGCGTGTGTGTTCCGGAGCGCATTACGCCGGATTCTTCGCGGATGTGGAGCGCTACTTGGCGCACCCTGAAGAGCTTGAGACCCCGCCGGAACAGGTGCGGTATGATCCTCGGGCCGAATATCATGTTCCGAAAGTGCATCAGGAAGGGAAAAAACAGTAAGGTGTCGACAGGCTTTCGCCGGCAGGCGGAAGCCTTTTTGGGAAACAGACAGGGGGTAGACTTATGACTGTAGGCATTGTAGGCCTTGGGCTGATCGGCGGTTCTCTGGCCAGAACAATCCGTCTGCACACAGATGACACGGTGCTGGGAACGGACACGAATGCGCTTACCATGCGTCAGGCCTTTCTCATGGAGGCGATTCACGGTGAGCTCAATGATGAGACACTGCCGCAGTGTGACATCCTGCTGGTGGCGCTGTATCCGTCAGCCATTGTGTCCTGGGTGGAAAGCCACAGGGAGCAGATTGCGCACAAAACAGTTGTCATTGACTGCGGCGGCGTGAAGCAGACCATTGTGGGACGGCTGCAGCAAGTGGCGGCG
>CACYNZ010000203.1 GCA_902775835.1 uncultured Eubacteriales bacterium
TTATACCATACATGGTCGAATCTCACAAGCATATAACCCGCCTAACTCACGACTAAAGTCACGAGTGTGCGGCGGGAGAACATCAACGGTTTACGTAGCGGATTGTTTTTCCATTGGATCAGCTCATGCATCAGCTGTCTTTCCATAAATTCCATAACCAGTTCTCCATTTCAGCATGGTTAATTCATGTTTTCGTTGCCATTGCCACAAAAATGGACGAAAAATCGGATACGGCTGCCACTTTTCAGTACGAATAACTGTATCCCTTAGTTTCTTCCCTGTCAATGCCATTCAGATTATACATCAGGAGCATTCTGGAAAAACTCATAATCATCCACAGAAAAAAAGGGGCCTGTACGCTGATTCCAGAAAACAGTGTACAGAACCCCTGAATGCTGCCATCAGTTCGGCCACGCACCGGATCGGATGGACATCAGCCCTTGACAGAACCGATCATCACGCCGGTGACAAAATACTTCTGAACAAAGGGATACAGGATCAGAACCGGCACCACGCTGACCATGATCAGGGCATACTTGATGACGGCTGCCAGGTCTGCCAGACGTGCCTGAAGCTCCGGGTCCGACACGGTGGACGGATCGATGTTGGTGGACATGAGGATTTCCCGCAGGAACAGGGTCAGCGGATACTTGGCCTTGTCATGCAGATAAATCATGGCATTGAAGTACGCATTCCAGTGCCCCACCGCATAGAACAGGGTCAGCACGGCGATAATAGCCTTGGAAAGCGGCAGCACAATGCTGATGAAATACCTGAGGTCCGAGCATCCGTCGATCTGGGACGCCTCCAGCAGTTCCCTGGGAATGGAATTGACTATGAAGGTGCGCGCCACAATCATGTTGTACACGCTGATGGCCGTCGGCAGCATCAGGGACAGCGGCGAGTTCAGCAGATGCAGGTTCTGCACCTGCATGTACATGGGGATCAGACCGCCGTTGAAGAACATGGTAAAGGTGAACAGCAGCATGATTCCGTTGCGTCCGGGCAGGTCATGACGCGACAGGGCGTAGGCCGCAATCAATGTCATGAACAGGTTGATCAGCGTACCGACCAGGGTGTAGGTAATGGAATTGCGGTAGCCCGTCCAGATGGTGGGCGTATTGAACACCGTCTTGTAGCCTTCAAAGCTGATATCCACAGGCCAGAGCACCACGCGTCCTGTCTGGACCGCGGTACCGGAGGAGAATGACGCGCTGACCACGAACACGCATGGATAAAGCACTGCAATAAAGAAGAATGTCAGGATGATAAAGACAATGACCGTAAAGATCTTGTCGCTTTGACTCATATGCTTGAAGTTCTGCATCTTTCTTCCTCCTTTCTCAGAAAATGCCGCTTCCGTTGATCTTCTTGCTCAGGAAGTTGGTCAGCATGAGCAGCGTGAAGTTCACCAGAGAGTTGAACATGCCGATGGCCGTGGACAGGGAGAAGTTGGGAATGCCGCTGGCAAGACCCACCTTGTATGTATAGGTCGAGATAATCTCGGAATAGTTCATGTTCAGGTTGTTCTGCATCAGAAGCACTTTTTCGTATCCCACGTTCATGATATTGCCCACAGCCAGGATCAGCATGATGCTGGCAGTCGGCAGGATCGTGGGAAAGTCGATATGAATGACGCGCTGGAACCGGGTGGCGCCGTCAATCATGGCTGCTTCATGCAATGCCATGTCCGCCGTGGACAGGGCTGCGATATAGATAATGGCGTTATATCCCGTGGACTGCCATATACCGCTCCAGACATAGATATGCTTGAAATTGGTTCCTGACGCAAGGATATTCGGCGCCACCTCCCCGGTAATCAGCCGGTAAAGCGTGCCGTACAGACCGATACGGTAGTCCAGGAGCTGGAAGAGAAGACCCACCATGATGACGGTGGAGAAGAAGTACGGAACATAGGTGACTGTCTGAATGGTTTTCTTGTATTTCTTGCCCGGAAGCACGTTGAGCAGAAGGGCAAAGAGAATCGGGATCGGGAAGCCTACCAGAAGTGAATACAGGGAGAGCACCAGGGTATTCTTGATGACCATGGAGCTCTTGTAGGACGAGAAGAAGTTCTGGAAGTTGGCAAGGCCCACCCAGGGGCTTCCCCACACGCCCTTGCCGGCATTGTATTTCTTGAACGCCAGCACCAGGCCGGTCATGGGGGTATAGCAGAACAGGATGAGCCACGCAAGGGGCAGAATCAGCAGAAGATACAGCTGCCAGCGCGCCAGAATCCGCCGGAGCAGCGTGGACTCGCCCATTGGGCGGAGAGACCGTTCACTTTTTACCATGCAAGTTCCTCCTTGTTGCGGGCCGCACCGGCTGGATCTTTTCGAAACATGGCGCAGACCCGTTATGCACGGCGTTTTCTTCTGCCTGCATCAGGCAAGCCCCGCCGCATCTGCCGGATGGAAATCGGAAGGCCGGACAGCCCTGAAGCGGGCTGTCCGGCTGAAAATGCTTACAGATTACTGCATGCGGTCATAGGTGGCCTGAGCAATCTGAATCAGCTGCTGCAGTCCCATGCTGTCCAGTTCAGACAGGTACTGATCCCAGCCGGTCTCGATGTCGCGGGTGCCGGTGGTGAACTCGGCGATCGCCTGCTTGACGAAATCCGGGATGGTGGTCAGGGCGTCGGTCAGCATTTCGGTGTCTTCCTGGGTGTACTTCAACGGCGGGAGCAGCTTCTCAGGCTTGTTGAAATAGTACATTTCATAGCACTTGCCGTTGAGCTGGGTGGGGTCTTCGTTGTCGAAGTACTTGCCGTTGCTGAAGTCGAAGATGGTTAGGAAGTTGGCCAGGCTCATGTAGCGGGGGCCATGGTTTCTCCAGGTGTGGTTCTGGTTCTCAGCCCAGAAGTTGGTCAGGATCAGGATCTTGACGCCGTCAGACAGGCCGACATCCACATAGGCGTTGGAATGGCCTTCCATCATGGCAGGATCGCGGGTCCAGTCCACACCCTCAATGCCCAGGCGCTCGATGGCACTGGTATCGAAAGAATAGAACTCATCAGCAAACTTCAGGCACAGGTCCAGCTTCTCGGTGGAAGCACAGATCATCATTTCCTGGCCGGGCCACTGCTCGATGAAAGGAGTGTAGTTCACGCCGTTGGGGCCGGTCAGAGGAGCGATCAGCTGCATCTGCAGGAAGTTGGGATTGGTCGCGGCTGCGGGCCAGTTGGACAGGGAGCCGGCAGAGGTGAAGCCCACAATGGGGGTTTCCTGGTTCAGCACGGCCTTGAAGGTGGTGTTGTCATCGGTAAAGGTGGAGGCGGACAGGAGTCCTTCTGCATACAGGTCATGCAGATAGCGCAGGGCATCACGGAAAGCATCCGAGGTGTAGGGCGCATACACGGTCTTGTAATCGCTCTCATCCAGGGCAAGACCGGCGTTGAGCTGGTTGTTGTTCCAGTACACAAAGGAGTTGATCAGGGCAGCCGTCACGTTCTCGCCGTAACCGCCGGAAGCCTGGCCGTACACGCCGATTTCATCCTTCTGGCCATTGCCGTTGGGATCGCCGTCACGGAAGGCAATCAGCACGTCCTTCAGCTCTTCGGTGGTGGTGGGAACTTCCTTGCCGACCACGTCCAGCCAGGCCTTGTTGATGTACATACGGAAAGGAGTGAAGTTCCAGGTCTCAGGCTCATAGGCGGACAGGCTGTACATATGGCCGTCGGCCTGGGTCTGGGCGGTGCACATGATGGCGCGGTCGTCATCGGGGATCGCGTTGAAGTTGGGCATCTTTTCCGGATCGTTCACATACTCTTCGATGGGCATGAACAGACCGGCCTGGCCGTAGGCCAGAATCATCTCAGCGGAGAGATGGTTGTCAACCACGAACACGTCCGGCAGATCCTCGCCGCCGGTCGCCATCAGGGCGATCTTGGTGCGCGTATCCGCAGCGTCCACGGGCAGCATATAGAACTGAATCTCGATGCCCAGCTTGTCCTCGAGATAGTTGGTGAAATAGTTGTCCTCATAGTCAGTGACCATAGAGCTGGTGGTCAGGGCAACTTTCAGGGTGGGCTTTTCTTCAGCCATGGCTACGGTGCCCATAAGGCCCATCACCATCACGACGGCCATCAGAAGAGCCAGAAAACGGGTGCGGTTTGACATGATGCTTCCTCCTTAAATATTGTTCTGCCGGTTGCCCGGCTATGTAATCCCGGATGCATCACCGGGACAACAACGATCTTCAGATCAGTCCTCCGCGTGGTCAATCACGATGTGACCTCCGCCCCAGACCGTACGTCCGGTCCACTCCGCATCCGGATCGCTCCAGAAGGGATCCGAAGGCGCGAGCCCCAGGGGCAGGAACACAGCGCTTGACAGGTAAAGACTGCCGATATTGATATAGATTTCCGCCAGCTCGCTCTGCAGTCCGTACACGCCGGGCTGCAGCCAGCCCTGCGCGTCAAACATGTCCGGAGCGCTCATGACCCGGCGGATCACCGCAGTCAGACCGCAGCGCACACCGGCGGGTGTCAGATGACTTTCCAACCGGTGCTGCAGTGCTGCCTGGGAAAGCATCTGGAAAGCGCCGAAGCGGTAGCAGATGGAGCGGCCCACCACGGGGTAGCTGCCCTCCGGTCCGATCAGGCGTTCCAGAATGGAGGCATAGCGCGCGCCGCGAGCGTTCACGTCATCGCGCATTGCCGCCACTTCCCTGTACTGATCCGCAAACAGGTTCACAAGATCCACATACATGGGCTGGATCACGAAGCTGTTGTAGTAGTCAAAATGGAAATTCGGGCCGTCGCCATACATGCCGTCGCCCACATACCAGTCCCGGAAACAGCGCATGGCGGTCAGAAGGCGCATGCTGTCATGCTCCTCCCCCATCACGTGCAGTCCTGCCTCCACCATGGAGGTGAAGAACAGCCAGTTGGTATTGAAGGACGGGATTTTGCGCGACGCCCGGAAGGCGTCCGCCACCTGTGCATGCACCCGGGGATCCATGGCCTGGGCCAGCGCATGCGGCGCGCGCACCAGGGCATGGGCCAGGAACGCCGTGTCCACCAGCGGCTGGCCGCCCTCGTCAAAGAGCATGTAATCCGGGGATTCCGGGTTGGTGGCCATGTCCAGGCACTTCAGCGCCTTTTCGCGCCACTTCTTCTGTTCCGCCCGCTCCTCCTCGTCCAGGGACGCGGGATCGGCTTCCAGCCAGGGCGCCAGGCCCAGCATGCTGCGGCCGAATGCCTCCAGCGGCGCAAAGGCGGCGCGCTCCGGGTGGAAATCAAGCGGCATGCATTTCTTCAGCGTGCCCTCCGCCAGATGATCCAGCACCGGGGATACAATCCGGAGCATGTCATCCAGCCATTCGCGGCGTACACTCATCTCTGTTCCCTCCATCTTCATTCCCCGTGGTTCGGATACCAGAACAGCAGGCTTTCGCCCAGCAGCTTGCCAATGGCCTCAGTAAAGAAATAGTCGCCGTAGTCCATGGTGATATGCCGTCCCGGCAGGTCATGCCAGGCGGAGGTGCACTTGCGGAAGATGGCCGGCACGTCCTCCGTCCAGTCCGCCGCATCCTTTTCCTGGGCCATGAGGATTTTCACAGCCGCGTCGTAATAGCTCTGCGCCTCAAGTTCCGGCAGCACCCGGGCCAGCTCCAGCAGGCCGCAGGCCGCAATATTGCCGGCGGCGTTGTCGCGCAGCTCCGGTTCCGCGGGCTGGCGGAAATCGCAGCGCGGCAGCCAGTCGGAGGCGCACTGGCTGATGAAATAGTTGGCCACGCGCTTGGCCGTGTCCAGGTATTCCTGCTTGCCGGTGTGCAGATAGCTCAGCACAAACCCGTACAGTGCCCAGCTCTGTCCGCGGCTCCAGCTGGAACCGCTCTCATATCCCTGTCCGCCGGGGTTGTCCAGGAACGCGCCGGTTTCCGGATCAAAGATCACGATATGATTGCAGCTGCCGTCGTCACGCACGAAATAGAATCCGGCAAACAAGGCAACGCACGCGAAAACGCTAAGCAAAGAAGGAACGAGCCGTTGCGTCCAAGAAAATAATTTCGGCGCCCGATAAGGACATTTTTCATGCGACAACAATTCAACTTTGCCAAAAACAAGGTCCCATTCCTCTTTTAGTTCTTCCCGCTTTACCCAGCGCGGCCCCAAGGCCGGATCGTAAAGCAGGACCTTCCGTTTCGTGGCCTTGGGGCAATACACCAAATGGGAACCCTCTCTTTCCTTCAAAGAGAGGATCATAGGGAATTCTTTCGCGTCCATGATCGCTTCGGCATTTTCCGCGCGCATAAACGATAATAGAACGCCTTCTTTGCTGGCCCGTTCTTCGAGCTGCTTCAGGCTGTAAGGCGGGTGACCGTCTAACGTCAAATACTGGTAGTTGCTTTGTTTCTGCAAATCGCAGAGGACCATGCGGAGGACCGCCAGCCCACATCCGTGTTCGGATTCTTGATAAATTATTGTGCTCATCAATTATTCCTAGACGGGTTTTTGAGGAATGGGACAAAAAAGTTGAAAAAAAGCCTCCGTTTCCAGAGACTTGTGGTTTACCACTTTTTACGACGAGCGAGCTCCGATTTCATCTTCCGCTTTAAGGAAGTGGGATAGAAGCATTCCCGTTTGCGGCATTCAAGAAGGATTCCGCTTTTGTTGACGTTGCGCTTCCACCGACGGACTGCATCATCGAGAGATTCACCCTCACGGACAACAACTTTCACTGACATGACGTTTCACCTTCTTTCCGCAACACGCGAGAATTATTTTAACGCATTCATGCTCGTTTGCAATTCTTTTTGGCGCGATTACTCCGAAAGCGAGGTTTCTAAGGTTTTCTGTGCTAAGATATGCCTATG
>CACYNZ010000204.1 GCA_902775835.1 uncultured Eubacteriales bacterium
TGAATGAGGCGGGCTATGACACGCTCACCGGCGCCATTTCCTACCGCGTGACAGAAGACGGAACCTATATTGTGCCCCTGTATCCCTTTGACGAAAACGGCCAGCGCGTGGCAGATCCCATCTGGGCCGAGTATGAAATGGACGCATCCGGCGTGCTTCACCTGAAAGGATACGCGGTCTTCGACGCCATGACCGGCATGCTCTCCCGCAGGGCAGCCATTGATCTAGACGATTTTGCGGGCATCACCTTCCTGAATGAATACAGGAACCTGACAAGGGACGAATACGGTGAGATCCTGGCCTTTGACGACTGGGCAGAGGATACGCACCGGGACACCCAGTGGAAGGCCCGAACGGATGCGGACCGCACCCGGTTTCTGCCAAGCTTCGCCCTGGAAGCTTCCCACGCGGAAAGCCTGTACGCCGCCTATGAGCTGACCGACACCCAAGGCAGTTACTGGATGTCCGAGCTTGTGCCCCTGGACCAGGGCGGCATGTCATTCTATCAGCCGGACCTTTCCGTTGCCGCGGGCCTTGCGGGTACCGGCGCTGCCCTGGAATACCTTCCGGAAAGCCATTCCGCGCTTGTGAGCCTTTCCCTGACCAATGTGTCCGGTCAGGCGCAGTCCTATATGCTGAAAGGATCCGTCCATGACGACGACACCTTCAGCGGGCTGAAGGCAAACGGCCGGGACATTGCCGTTCACATGCAGTGGCTCCTGACCGGAGACGACGGGGCACTTGTGCGTGAGCCTTTCCGGATACAGGTGGAAAACGGGCAGACCGCCTGTCTGCTCTTTGAGCTTGACGCGCAGACCATGAAGGATTTTGACCCGGAAGAACGACTTGAGGAGATCACCGGTGCCCTTTATGTGTCCGGAGCGGAGGATGACCTGGGGAGCAGCATGGAATTTCTGATCCGTACGGATTTTCCTCTCCATGCCCTGCTGGCCGAAAATGCGGACGCACCGGACAGTGTTCCAGCATCCCCTTCCTGTGAGCTTGTCATGCCTGCCCTCAGCGGAAAGGCATTCAGCGGAGCCGGGCTTGCGGCGCTGCGTCCCGCGGAAAGCGCCGAAAACAGCCGGCTGATCGTGAGCCTTGCGCTGAAAAACACTACCGACGCGCCCATATCATTCCTGATCCATGATATGACACTCAACGGCGTTCCCGTGCAAGGGTCTGCCATGAGCACAGAAGGAACCGGTGAAATCAGCCCGGATACACAGAAGCGCACCCTGGCGCCGGGTGAAACCGGATCTGCCAGCGTGAGTCTGAAATACGAGGACGTGATGCAGCTCATGCCGGATGTCTCCGTCCAGGACATCGGCTTAAGGCTCAGCGTCCAGCAGATTGAAGCGGGCACGTCCCATGTCCTGTCCACGCTCCCCCTGCATTTCGGCACAGACATTTCCCTGGAAGACTTCTGTTCCGAAGCTTCTGTCCTGCCGCCCCAGGAGCTGGTGGACCTGGGCCGGGCATCCCATGCACTGGATGCCTCCTCCGAAAAGATGCTGCTGGACACGGAGAAGTGCCGGCTCGCCCTGCAGGGCATGTGGCTCATGGGCCGGAACATGGTCATGCTGCTGGAGGCGGAAAACCGCACATCTTCCGGCCTGAATCTGTATCTCGGCCAGGCGGGCATGGACGGCATGCCGGCGGTGATCGGACAGAGCCGGGACACTTACGCGCTGGTGCGCAACCGGCGCTGTGAAGTGCTCGGCCTCACTGCATCCCCGTGGCCCGTGGGCACCGGTGTGAACCAGACAGTACATGCCGGGGAGAAAACCCGCTTCTACGTCTCCATCGCTCCGGAAAGCCCGGAACAGACAGAAGTCCGGGAGCTGAGCTTTCACGCGTTTCTCTACGACACGGACAGTCCGCTGGACTGCCTGTACACGGATGCCATCCGCATTGCCACCGACGAGCCGGCCCCGCTGCAGGAAGACCTGATGGGCTTTGCTGAGGCCGGGGACTTTCAGATCCGGGCCGGCCAGGGAGTGCTTCCGCCTCCGGCGAAGATTCTCTCTGAAACCGGTTTCACACTTCCCGATCCGCTGCCCGCGCCTATACGGCTGACTCTGACCCCCGGGGAAGGCGAAAAAGTTCAGGCCGGATACGCGGCCATATTCCGCCGGGTATCCTCGGATGCGGAGCTTGCAGGCATGAACATTCTCAACACCACGGACATGCTGACAGGCGGCCCCAGGATTTCCTTCAGCCATGGACACGCCTGGCTGATCTATGAAGCCTATGTCATGCTCGACCCGGACAGTGACGGCACCGCTTCCGCCCTTTACCCCATGGTCCGGCCTGTGCTGGAGACCGAAAGCGGGCGCATGCCCATGGTTATCGCCGACACCTTCCTTCAGGACAGCCGCCTGGAAATCATCCAGAGCGGCGGGCATCTGTCGCTGCTTTCGGGTACATTCCCGGGAGCCGTGCTGGGCGGGGGCATTGGGTCCATCACCCTGGAAATGGACATGAATACCCGATCCGGCAGAATGACCTCCATGAAGCAGGCCGGAGACGACTATGCCGCCCTTGCCGGCGTGATCGCCCAGCATGCCAGCCTCATTCCCGAAGACACATCACCGGAGGAGATCGGACGGTTCCTGAACGGCGACGCCCCCGGCACTGTGCTGAACCAGGTGCTGTATCTCGGGGACGGCAGCGTACAGCTTACAGCCGAGCCGGTCACAGACCCGGAACAGCTTGTGGTCGCGTTCCTGTATCTGACCACAGACGGATTCCTGCGCTGCACACAGCCCTGTCCCCTGCTTTCCTTCCCTGCCGAATAAGCCACCACGGAAAACACCTGAGGCCGGGACACAAAACCCGTGACAAGCCCCATATTCTATGCTAGAATGTTCACGTTTTCATGCTCTGCATGAAATCCCGCTGTTACCACGCCTGCCGGCGGGTACTTTTCCCGCATCTGACAGGCCTTACATGGTTGAGAGGTTATATGAGAATCGCTATTTCTGCTGACAGTACCTGCGACCTCCCAAGGGAGTTATGTGAAAAGTATCAGGTTGCCATTTCTCCTCTGAGCATTCTGAAGGATGGTCAGAGCTTCAAGGACCAGCTGGAAATCACACCGGCACAGGTCATTGAAGCCGCGGAGCACGGCAGCCATATCACGACGTCCGCCGTCAATGTTTCCGAATACGAACAGCTCTTCAGATCCCTTATGTCGGACCATGATGCGGTCATTCATTTCTCGCTGGGCGCGGAGTTTTCCACTTCCTACGCCAATGCCTGCATTGCTGCCCGGCCCATGGAACAGGTGCACGTGATTGACACGCGCAATCTGCATACCGGAAGCGCGCTTCCCCTGCTCCGTGCCTGTGAGATGGCCGCGGAAGGAGCGGAGCTGGGCGACATCCTGCTGGAGGTCAGCCGGATCATTCCCCGGGTATGCGCCGGTTTCCTGACCACGGACATTGAATATCTGCGCAAGGGCGGCCGCTGTTCCAGCGCCGCTGCCTTTACGGCCCGGATCATGGGCATCCGCCCGTCCATTGACCTGATCGACGGCAAAATGGAGATGGGCCGCAAGTACCGCGGAAGCCTCGAGCACTCCCTCAAGCATTACCTGAAGGACCGTCTCTCGGATCCCGCGGCGGACCTGAGCCGCGCCTTTGTTTCCCACACCGTCTGCGACCCCAAGGCGCTGGACACGTTCCTCAGTCTGGTCCGGGAGTATTCCCCGTTCAAGGAAATCATCCTGGCGGACGCCGGATGCGTGATCTCCGCCCACTGCGGACCCGGTACCTTTGCCGTCTTCTATATGCGCAAGGGCTGAAATCCTGCCATATGGCGCTCTCTCCGGAGAGCGCTTTTTGTTTTGCTCTTCCGACTGCCGGCATGGAAAAAAAGGCGCCGGAGCATGCGCTCCGACGCCTTCATTCAGTTACGGGAATTTTTCTTATTCCGCATTCACGGAAACGATACGGCCCTGGCCGTAAGGATTCTCATATCCTTCGCCCACAACGCCGCCCAGGGTCCCGGTGATGTAATCGATGAGCACCTGGTTGTCCAGCTTCACGGATTCCTGCAGCACCTTGGCGCCACGGAACATGGTGTAGCCATCGCCTTCATCCAGCAGCTGATAGTTATGGGAAGCCAGCTTGTAGATCTTTTCGGGATCAATGGGTTCGCCCTTCACCAGCACGTTGCGCACGCGGCGTTCCATGGTCTCGTCAATATGATCGAACATCTTGTTCTCATCCTGCACGCAGGGAGTGGGAATGGTAGCGTCCACTTCCATGGTCAGGCCGGCCACATGGTCAAATCCGCCGAACTCGCCGGGCAGGGAGTGCACGGACCATTCCAGGGCATCCAGCACCTGCTGGCCGGTCACTTCGATCACGGTCAGGCTGTTGCCGAAGGGATGCACGCGCAGAATGTCATTCAGGGTCAGATCGCCGGCAGGCAGCTGCACACGGATACCGCCGCCGTTGACAAACGCGATGTCGGCTTCACCGGACTGATCCAGATACGCGTCAGCGCACAGGTCGCCCAGGTTGGTCTCAGTATTGCGGATAATACGGACGGGCTTACCGTCAGAGGTGAAAGCGGTGGGATCGTTGATGATCAGGTCCACAGCGGTCTTGGCCACCACGGTATTGAGCTTCTCATCCAGAACAGCCATCTGAGCGGCGACAGCTTCGGAACCCACGTTATTCAGAGCCAGGAGCTTGGAAGCGGGGATATCGGAATCCCAGCCGAACAGTTCAGACTTGATGCTGCCATCGGTTCCGATGGTCAGAGCGCCGATGTGACCGAACTTCGTGCCGCAGCCAGAACGGACGACATCCTTGCCTTCCTTGTTCTGCATAACCACCTGATCGGTGTCGTGGCTGTGTCCGTCAAGCCAGGCATCAATACCAGTGGTGTTGGCGATCACTTCGCTGTACATCCAGGGAGAGCACTCGGACTCGTTGCCCATATGGCCCAGCACGATCACGTAGTTCGCGCCTTCTGCGCGGACTTCGTCCACAGCCTTCTGCACGGCTTCGTACAGAGACGCGCCGGTCTCGTCCTGCAGGAATCCATAGATGAACTCGCCGTTCTCATTCATGAAATACCGGGGAGTGGAGGAACGCAGCGTCATTGGAGTGGTCACGCCCACAAAGCCGAACTTCACGCCGTCGATTTCCTTGATGATCCAGGGCTGGAAGACCAGTTCGCCTTCCTTGTTGAAGTTGCAGCTGATGTAGGGGAAGTTTGCCTTTTCAGCCAGCTTCAGGAAGTTGTCCATGCCGTAATCGAATTCATGGTTGCCGGGGATGGCAATGTCATATCCGACAGCGTTCATGATGTCGATGATGGCTTCACCGGAGGTCATGGTGCCGATGGGTTCGCCCTGGATGGCATCGCCGTCATCCACGAGCAGCACATGGTTGTCAGCAGACAGTGCATCCTTCACGGCAGTCAGGCCGGCATAGCCCCAGCCCTGATCCACACCGCAGTGCACGTCGGAGGTGAACAGAATCACCAGGTTCTTTTCCAGCGCAGGAGCGGCCGCCTCTTCTGCAAACGCAGTGCAGGACAGCAGCATGGCCAGAGTCAGGATAATTCCGATAAGCTTCTTCATAAAACCCACCTCATTTCCAAGTTGTATTAGGGGTAACAACAGCAGAAGAATTATATCAAACCTGAACCGTGAAATCAACGCAATCGCAGCCTCAGTGCACAAAACGCGAAAAAAAGCACTCCCCTGCCCTCAGGCAGAGGAATGCGCATTTGCATCAGAGGGGACGGATCAGAATCAGGGGCGTGAGCTCCCCGCCCTGTCCGGAAGGATTGTCCTTCATGGCGTCCTGGATCTGGTCGTCGGTGAGCGGGAAATCCGTGCACTTGCCCAGCTGGTTCTGGTCGATGTCATTGGCATCCATCAGCACCACGGGAATTCCCGTCTTCTTTTCCAGATCGTCGCACAGTTCCACAGGATTGTCATTGTTGATCAGTGCCAGTTCCTTGTAGCGGTCAAAGGCGGAACGGAAATAGAAGCCGTCAATGCCGGCCACGCCCTTTCCGCAGATCTTGTAGAACAGGCCGTGCACGCCAAAGGGCCGGGTCACCGCGGAAACCGCGGAGGCCAGAAGCACGCGCGGAACTCCGCACATGTCGATGGTGAGCTGCATCTTGTAGGGCTCATGCATGCCCACGCCGGTGGAATTGATGCCGGCGTGCCGGGACAGGAGCTTTGCCCAGAACCCGGGATGCACTTCATCCTTGGTCTTGACGTTTTTCGTGCACATGGCCATGACCTTGGCTCCGAAAGCCAGCACATCGCCGGGACGCGAAATGGGAAGCACGTATTTTTTCACCAGTTCCGCCTGGTCTTCCCCGACTTCCACAAAATGGGTGTGGATGGCATAGCGGTCATACCTGCGTCCATCCCTTCCCGTAATGGTTCCACGGTCAAAGTATTCCACACCGTTTTCCACACGGCGCTGTTCTTCCAGATTCCGACTGTCGCTGCCTGACATATGCGCACTTCCATTCAAAAAGACTGACCAATGACGGCCGGGACTGATTGTAACACCCATGTTCCGGCTGTGTCAATTTTTCTGCCCGTCAGAAAAGGCACCCCGGAAATCCGGAGTGCCTCTGCATGGCTTTTGCGTTCCTTAGCGGATCAGGGTGATATTGCGGAACACGCTGACCAGCGTATTGGCCACGGTGGACATGGTCTTGATGAAAATATCCAGTGCCACGCC
>CACYNZ010000205.1 GCA_902775835.1 uncultured Eubacteriales bacterium
CGGAGGATGCGCTGGGTGTGGCGCGGGCGAAACAAAAGAATATTGAAGGCTGGGCAACCCGTCGCGGCCTTTATAATAAAAAGAAGAAGTAATCGCAGAAGATCGAAGTTCATGGAGGAGAGGAACAATGAAAAACAGCGCTTTTTCTGACTACAAGCTGTTCGCAGGCAATTCGCACCCCCGTCTTGCGGAGGAAATCGCATCCGTTATGGGAAAACCTCTGGGAAAGGCGACGGTGACGAAATTCAGCGATGGGGAAATTTCCGTCAATCTCTGGGAAAGTGTTCGGGGAGTGGATGTCTATATCATTCAGTCCACCTGCGCCCCTGTCAATGACAACCTGATGGAACTGCTGATCATGATTGATGCAGTCAAGAGAGCCTCGGCCGGACGGATCAACGCAGTGATTCCCTACTACGGTTACGCGCGTCAGGACAGAAAAGCCAAGGCGAGGGATCCGATTACCGCCAAGCTGGTGGCAAACCTGCTGGTGGCGGCGGGCGCCGACCGTGTTCTGACGATGGATCTGCATGCCAGCCAGATTCAGGGATATTTCGATATTCCGGTGGACCATCTGGTAGGAATGCCGATTCTGGCGAAGTATTTCAAGGAAAAGAATCTGGAGAATGTCTGCATCGTCTCTCCGGATCACGGCAGCGTGACCCGGGCGAGGAATATGGCGGAATACTTTAACTGCCCCATCGCTATTGTGGATAAACGACGTCCGGAACCGAACAAAAGCGAGATTATGAATATCATCGGGGAGGTCAGAGGAAAAAACTGCATTATCCTGGACGATATGATCGATACTGCCGGAACGATTACCAACGCGGCGAACGTCATCAAGGAAATGGGCGCGGAGAACGTCTACGCAGGCGCGACCCATACTGTTCTTTCCGGGCCGGCCTTCGACCGGATCGAGGCTTCTGCGATTAAAGAACTGGCGCTGCTGAATACAATACCGATGGATAAGGAGAAGAAGCTGGACAAGATGACCGTTCTGTCCGTGGCGCCGCTTTTTGCGGAGGCTATGACCAGAGTATACACAAACGGATCTGTCAGCAAACTGTTTGACTGATATGAGTAATGAACCATTTATCATCGTCGGCCTGGGGAATCCCGGGCCGAAATATGAAAATACGAGACACAATCTCGGCTTCCTGACACTGGATCACCTCGCGGAGGAGAACGGAATCTCCGTCAGCAGAATCAAATTCAAATCGCTGACAGGTGCGGGTAACATCGCAGGACACAAGGTTGTGCTGGTCAAGCCGCAGACGTATATGAACCTCAGCGGAGAGGCAGTGAGGGAGGCTGTTTCCTTCTACAAAATTCCGCCGGAGCATCTTATCGTCATCTACGATGATCTCGATATTCCGACAGGGAGCATCCGCATACGCAGGTTCGGCAGTGCCGGCACCCATAACGGCATGCGTTCCATCGTCCAGCATCTGGGCTATGAAAACTTTCCCCGCATCCGGGTCGGCATCGGGGCGCCCGGTCCGAACGATGACCTGATCAGCCATGTCCTGGGCCGGCCATATATCCGTCAGGAACAGGACAGCCTGAAGTCAGCCATGGAACGGGCCGCGCAGGGAGCGCTGGCATTTCTTTCCGAAGGCGCAGACAGCGCCATGCGCACATGCAATACCCAATAGAAAGGACCCTTTATGCAATCCAATATCCTCGGTGCTCTGAATGCGCCGTCGCTTACCCGTCTTCTTGATCATATGCAGTCCGGACGGAGCTGTGCCGTGAGAGGAATCCCGGAAGCCCAGTCCGGCCTTTTTGCTGCGCTGATTGCGCAGCGCACCGGAAAGCAGGTGCTGATTCTTCAGTCCAATGATCTGAAGGCGGGCCGCACTTATGATGACCTGCTCCAGATTTTCGGAAGCCAGGTCCATGTGCTGCCCTCCGCGGAGATGGACCTCACCCGCGGTGTCTCAAGCCATGACCTGACCTGGCGCCGCCTCACGGCGCTCAATGCCGTGATCCGCAGCGACTGCCGGATTCTGGTGTCCTCCGCCGATGCCGTCATGCAGCGGATGGGTGATCCCGATCTGTACCGCTCTTCCATTCTCACCCTGCATCCCGGCGATATCCTGCCGCCCCGGGAAATCGTGGAAAAGCTGGTTACCCTGGGCTATGAGCGCGTGGACATGGTGGAAGGCAGGGGCCAGTGCGCCCTGCGCGGTTCCATTCTGGATGTCTTTCCGCCTGCCATGAGCCAGGCGCTGCGCATAGAATTCTTCGACGACGAAGTGGACTCCATCCGTACCTTCGATTCCATTTCCCAGCGAAGCCTGGATCGCCTGGAAGAAGTGGAGCTCACGCCCGCCACGGAAATCCTGATCACCACGGAAGCGGCACAGGAAGGCGCCCAGCGCATGCGCGACGCGCTTATGGAACTGGAACAGCAGCAGACGCCGGATGCTTCCCTGCTGCTCAGCAGCCTGCCCCCGCTCCCTGAGGATGAGGCCGACGACGAAGACATGCCTTCTGCCCCCGCTTCCCGCATGCCCCGCCAGAGTGTCACGGAGACACGGCGCGCAGAGCTCCGTCACCGGCTGGACAGCCTCCGGCGCGATGCGGATACGCTTGAGCTCGGACTTCCCTTCCGGCGCATGCGCACCTGGCAGACTGTCATCTGTCCCCGCACCTGGCAGCTCACGGACTGGTTCCACGCCGATGTCGTCATTCTCTGCGAGCCTGACGGGCTTCGCAAGCGCGTACAGGAACGCCAGGCCGGGTTTGCAGAAGACCTGCGCAGCAGCATGGAGCGCGGTGAAGCCGTAAGCGCCCAGCAGAATCTGCTTCTCACCTGGGAGAGCATTCTGGCCACCCTGAACATGCCGCGCATGGTCATATCGGATCTCACCGGCGCCCTGGCGGGCATCGAAGTGCGCGACGCTTTTGACATGGGTCTGACCGCGTTTCCCGGATACAGTTCCCACATCCGCACGCTTGCCGCGGACCTGAAGGAATGGATCGCAGCCGGCCGGGCGGTATGCCTGCTTTCCGGCGCCGTGGCCCGCGGTGAGCGCCTGAAGGCCGGTCTGGAGGAACAGGGTGTGTCCGCCGTGCTGTCCGAAGACCCGGAAACACCTCTGGAGCAGGGCAAGGTCCTGATTCTCCCCATCTCACTGAGCCGCGGTTTCCGCTGGGATGAAGCCGGCGTCTGTCTGGTCAGTGACACCGATATCTACGGCGCCACCTATCACCGCAGCCGCTCACGCCGCCGGAACGGCGAGAAAATCTCCGCGTTCAGCGAGCTGAACGTGGGTGACTATGTCGTGCACGAGGATCACGGCGTCGGCATCTATCAGGGTACGGTCCAGATGGACAATGACGGTGCCATTCATGAATACCTGCTGATCCAGTATGCCGGCAATGACCGGCTGTATGTTCCCGTGGAACAGCTGCAGCGAATCCAGAAGTACATCGGCAATCCGTCCAATCCGCCCAGGCTCAACAATATCGGCGGAAAAGACTGGTCCCGTGCCAAGGGCAAGGTCAAGGAAAGCCTCCGGAAAATGGCCTTTGACCTTGTGCAGCTCTATGCCCGTCGTTCCCAGAACACCGGGCACGCCTTTGCCCCGGACACGCCATGGCAGCAGCAGTTTGAGGACCAGTTTCCCTTTGAACTGACCATGGACCAGGCGCAGAGCGTACAGGAAATCAAGGCGGACATGGAATCCGGACGCAATATGGATCGGCTGCTCTGCGGAGACGTGGGCTACGGCAAAACCGAGGTCAGCCTGCGCGCCGCGTTCAAGTGCATCATGGATGGGAAGCAGGCCGCCATACTTGCCCCCACCACCATCCTTGCCCAGCAGCACTACAATACCATTGTCCAGCGCTTTGCCGGATTCCCCGTAAAGATCGAAGTCCTCTCCCGGTTCCGCACGCCGAAGGAGCAGAAGAGAATCATCGAGGACCTGCAGAAGGGGTCCATTGACTTTCTGGTAGGCACCCACCGCATGCTCGGCAAGGATGTCAAGTTTGCCAATCTCGGTCTGCTCATCGTGGACGAGGAACAGCGCTTCGGTGTTGCGCACAAGGAAATCATCAAGAACATGAAGTCCCAGGTGGATGTGCTCACCCTGAGTGCCACGCCCATTCCCCGCACACTGCATATGTCCATGGTCGGCATCCGTGACATGTCGGTTCTGGAAACGCCGCCCGAAGACCGTCTGCCGGTCCAGACCCATGTGGTCGAGTATTCGGATACCCTGATCCGCGATGCCATTCTCCGGGAGATCAGCCGCGGCGGGCAGGTGTATTTCCTCTACAACCGCGTTCAGTCCATTGAGCGCTTCTATGAGCGCCTGAACCAGCTGGTTCCCGAAGCCCGCATCGGCCTGGCCCATGGTCAGATGAAAGAGCACGGGCTGGAAGATGTCATGATGGATTTCTACGGCGGAAGCTATGACGTGCTTCTGTGCACCACCATCATCGAGAGCGGACTGGATGTGCCCACCGCCAACACGCTCATCGTCTTTGATGCGGACCGCTTCGGACTGAGCCAGCTGTATCAGCTTCGCGGCCGTGTGGGCCGCTCCACGCGGCAGGCCTATGCCTACTTTACGGTGCGTCCGGAAAAAATGCTTTCCGAGACAGCCGAGCAGCGGCTCACGGCCATCCGTGAGTTCACAGAGTTCGGAAGCGGCTTCCGCGTGGCCATGCGTGACCTGGAAATCCGCGGTGCGGGCAACATTCTGGGCCCCGAGCAGCACGGGCATCTGGCCTCCGTGGGCTATGAAATGTACTGCCGCCTGATTGAGCAGGCCATGCAGGAAGCGCGCGGCCAGCAGGATCTCAGCGAGCTGGAAACCCGGGTGGACCTGCGCGTCAACGCCTTCCTGCCTGAAAACTATATCCGCGACAGTCATCAGCGCATGGAAATCTACAAGCGCATTGCCGCGCTTTCCACCGAGAGCGACCGCGCGGACATCATTGATGAAATGATCGACCGCTTCGGCGAAATGCCCGCGGAAGTGAACACCCTGCTGGATGTCGCCCAGCTGCGCTCCATATGCCATGACCTGGGGGTCTCCCAGGTCAGCCATCGCGGCGATGTCCTGAACATGCGTCTGGACCAGCAGTATGTGCAGGATCCCATGGCCCTGATCCAGGCCATGAAGGCCACGGACAAGCGTCTGAGCCTCAGCACGGCCAAGCCCACGGCCATTCTGCTCACTGTCGGGCGCACCACCGAATCCCGCGTGCTCGCGGAAGGCATCCGTGTCATGGACCGTGTACGCGAGCTGTATCTCGCAGCCCTGAAGCCTGCCGAGAGCGCGGAAAGTGCCCCGGCCCCCGCCGCCGAATCCTGATCATGCTCATGGTCTTTCCTGAACTTCTAAGGCCGCTGTTTCCCCGCCTGCGGGAACAGCGGCTTTTCTATTGCGCGCAGTTTTCATTCCGCCGTGTCCACTTCCCGGTCCCGCATGTCTTTGGATTACAGAATTCTCACCTCTTCTTTTCCCGGAAAAGCGCTTTTTTTCTATTGTATTGCCTGGGACCGGATGATAGAATTTTCCTGTACTGATAAGACGTTTTCCCGTATTCCTTCCCCACAGGCAATGATCCGCAAAAACAAAAGAGACTCAGATCTGAATTCAGAAGGAGAGGATTCCCATGGCAGATCTCAGCAAATATCTTGATCCCTGGTACCGGGATGACGATGAGTCCATTCTGGAAATCTACGATCTTGAAACCGGGACTTCCGAGACGGTACGCGAATTTGACACCGTCATTGAAGCCCCCAACTGGTCCCCTGACGGCCGTGCCCTGTATTACAACAGCAACGGCCGCATTTTCCGCATCGATCTTGAAACACGGGACGTGTGTGAGATTGACTCCGGTTTCGTAAACGCCTGCAACAATGACCATGTGATCTCCAGTGACGGAACACAGCTGGCGGTCAGTCATCAGACGCTTGAAGACGGTCAGTCCCGCATCTATACCCTGCCCATCGGCGGCGGCACCCCGCGCCTGATCACGCCCCTAGCCCCCAGCTATCTGCACGGCTGGTCACCCGACATGTCCACCCTCGCCTACTGCGCCTGCCGCAACGGTGAGTATGACATCTATACCATTCCCGCCCAGGGCGGCACGGAAACAAGGCTCACCACCGCGCCGGGACTCAACGACGGGCCGGAGTATGACAGCGCCGGCGAGTACATCTGGTTCAACTCCGTACGCACCGGGCTCATGCAGGCATGGCGCATGCGCGCGGACGGCAGTGAACAGACGCAGATGACGTTTGACGAGAACTGGAACACCTGGTTCCCGCACATCTCCCCGGACCGCACCAAGGTGGTGACCATCTCCTACCGCAAGGGCGATCTGCAGCCCGGTGAGCACGTGCCGCACAAGCATGTGGAGCTTCGGCTCATGGATGCCGACGGCGGAAACGTCCGCACGCTGGTCAGGCTCTTCGGCGGTCAGGGCACCATCAATGTCAATTCCTGGTCACCCGACAGCCGCAGGTTTGCCTATGTACGCTACCGCATCCGCGGGATCGGCGAACTCTGAGACATGGGTGAGAACAGATGAACACGCATGTAAAATCCAAAGGCTTTGCCCAGATCAATATCGTGGTCCGTGACATTGAAACCGCCGCACAGAAATGGGCTGACCTGCTCGGTGTGCCGGTTCCGGAAATCCATCTGAACCATCTCGAGGGCGGGGAAAACTATACCTATCACGG
>CACYNZ010000206.1 GCA_902775835.1 uncultured Eubacteriales bacterium
TAGCACAAACTACACTCTTTCCTGTTACATGGTCGAAAATGACATGAGCTTTGCAACCGTACAGACGGAACCGGATTACAAGAATATATTGAACTATCTGGAAAAAGTCCGGAAGAATATAGGAGGTCCGTGTGAATTCCGTTGCGGTTACGAGGCTGGATGCCTTGGATTCACTTTATATAATCAATTGACAGAGCATGGCGTGGATTGCGTCATCTTGGCACCATCCACCATGCCATCTTACCGAAAGAACGAGATCAAGACGGACAAGCGCGATGCCATGAAGATCGCCAAATGCCTGGCCTACAACACCTATAGCCCGGTGTATGTTCCGACGCAGGAGGATTTGGAAACCAAGGAGTACATCCGAATGCGCGATGATCACAAGCAGGCATTGAAAAAGATCAAGCAACAGATCCTTTCCTTCTGTCTGCGGCATGGGCTGAAGTTCAGCAGAGGAAAGGCTTACTGGACAGGTAAACATCTTGCGTGGCTCAAAACAATTTCGCTCAGCACAATGCTACGCGAGATACTGGATGAGTATCTGCTCAGCTATCATCGTCTTGTGGAGAAAATTGATCGGATTGATCAACGAATTGCTGAACTTGCCACTTCGGATCACTATGCGGACAAGGTAAAGAAACTTTCCTGTTTCATTGGTGTACGCACGCATACGGCTTTGGCACTGATTGTGGAAACCGGTGATTTCTCCCGCTTTACAAAAGCAGAACATTATGCTTCATACTTGGGGCTTGTCCCCGGAGAGCAGTCCAGTGGAGTTTCGCAAAAAAGAACCGGCATCACAAAGGCTGGAAATTCTCATCTGAGACAATTACTGACAGAATCTGCACAATGCTACGGACGCGGTCAGGTCGGATATAAGTCCAAGACACTGAAAGCACGACAGGCAGGCAACCTGCAGGAGGTCATTGTTTATGCTGACCGGGCGAATGAGAGATTGCGTCGAAAATTTTACAAGCTGGTCAAATCGGGGAAACAGCACAATGTCGCAGTTGCTGCGATTGCCAGGGAACTTGCCTGTTTTGTTTGGGGAATGATGACAAATCGTATCGCATAAATTGCTCGGATCCAGATTTTCGTTTCGCTTGGAACAGGCTACATGAACGGCACAGCTACGTCAAGGGTGCTTCGCAGTCCTGCGGACCAAGCCCTTGACATATCTGCACCGTCCATGTGCGAAATAAACAAGCGACCCGAAAAATTGTTATAAGTCTCTTAATCAGTCAATGCTGAGGGTGTTTGGAAGGAACCTTGAACCACATGACGGTTCAGCTATCTACGCTCACGCCCTGTGACACAGCGATGTGATTCACGACATTAGATGGTAGAGCTCCCGGCGGACCATTCCACTGCGGTACCCAATCCGCGTATAACAGAGTGGCTATGCCGAGAACTGTGACATCTAAGGTTCTTTCCATGCACCCTTAGCGTAAAAAAATCAACACACCAAAGAAACTACTTGACAAAAGTCACTACATAACGGGCGTGTTGAAAAACTCCACCTGCGCACTACAGCGGCCATTTTTCCGTCTGTCTGCGTCAACGGACCCTTGACGTAGCTCTGCTACGACTGCGGGTTCGCTTCCTTGTCATACGAAAAACTGTCTCGCTGTAGCGCACAGTTTCCGTTTTTCAACACGCCCTGTCCAATATCCTTTCGATAGTTTCTTATGATACAGAAATATTCTGCATAATGCAACACTTTCCCGAAAAATTCCAGAAAAAAAAACCATTTGCCGATACAAGACCGGCAAATGGCAAAAACTTTCGTAGGATTATTTCCTGTAACGGGTGGTCTCGACTTCCACGTAATCAATCGGGCCGGAAATCGGCACGGAAGGCTTGCGGATGGTCGCCGTAACCGCCGTGAAATGCGGATACTTGGCCAACAGCCTGTCACCGATATGCGCCGAAAGTGAGATCAGCAGCTGATAGCGCTTGTTCTTCACGGCATCCCCCACGATGTCATAGACCGTTGCCGTATCCACAGCACTGGTGGAATCATCTAGGATCAGAACTTTGGGATGCTTGAGCAGCGCGCGTGCAATACACAGTCTCTGTTTCTGACCGCCCGATACATTATTTCCGCCCTGCTCAATATGCGTGTCATAGCCATCCGGGAAACGGTCAATAAACTCATCAGCACAGGCAAGGTGACAGGCTTCCCGGCATTCCTCCAGTGTGGCATCCTCCTTGCCCCAGCGGAGATTTTCCAGAATGCTTCCGCTGAACAGAATGTTCTTTTGAAGGACAACCGAAACCTCATTGCGAAGCATTTCCAGGTCATACTGCCTGACATCCACACCTCCGACCCGGACGGTTCCGGATGTCACATCGTAAAGGCGGGAAATCAGGTTGACAAGGGACGATTTTCCGCAGCCCGTGCCTCCGATGATGCCGATGACTTCACCGGAACGGATATGAAGATCGATATCATGCAGCGTATCCTCGCCTGTTCCAGTTCTCTGGTAGGCAAAGTTGACATGATCAAAATCAATCTGTCCGTCACGCACCTTCATGACAGGATTGGCCGGATTCACAATGTCAGCTTTTTCCGTCAGCACTTCACAGATTCGTCTTCCACTGGCAAGCGACATGGTGAGCATGACGAAAATCATGGAGAGCATCATCAGCGACATGAGCACGCTCATGACATAGGAGAACATGGAAGTGAGCTCACCCGTGGTCAGGGCCATGGAAGGATGAAGCGGTTCAATGATATATTTGGCACCGAGCCAGGAAAGCATGACGATGCACAGATACACAATGGTCATCATGACGGGACCGTTCAGGGAAACGGCCTTTTCCGCATGCACGAACATTTTATAGAGGTTCCCGGCTGCTGCATTGAATTTTTCCGTTTCATAGTCTTCCCGGACAAATGCCTTGACTACCCGGATGCCGCTGGCATTTTCCTGAACAGATGCGTTGAGATCATCATATTTCTGGAACACCCGGTCGAAGCGTTTCATGGCAACTCTCACGATCAGTGAAAGACATAATGCAAGCAGAAACACTGCAATAAGGAAGATCAGACTCAGACGGTGGTTGGTAAGAAAACACATGACCATGGAACAGATCAGCGTCAGAGGAGCACGAACGGCGATTCTGAGCACCATCTGAAATGCATTCTGAACATTGGTGACATCCGTGGTCATGCGGGTCACAAGGCCTGCTGTGGAAAACTTATCAATGTTTGAAAACGAGAATGTCTGGATATTGTCATACATGGCATTTCGAAGATTGGCAGCAAAGCCAGTAGAAGCTTCCGCTCCGAAACGTCCGCCCATGATACCGAACAGGAGACTCAGACAGGCCAGGCCCAGCATGAGCAGACCGTTGGAATAGATGTCCGGCATGCTGGAACGGTTGATGCCCTTGTCAATCAGATCTGCCATGACATAGGGAATCAGTGTTTCCATCATAACCTCGCCGATCATGAAAATCGGTGTCAGGATAGAGGCTTTTCGGTACTGTTTTACATGGGACAGAAGAAGTCTGATCATATGTTAGCCAACTCCCCATCATTATTCATTTTCAGTGTTTTCCGTACTCTCTGTATCCGTGGTATTCTCGGAATCCTCTCCAAAATATTCTGCCCAGTATGTATCCTCATCCCATTCTTCATATTCTTCCTCTTCGACGGGCTCGGCAAGAAGCATATCGAGCACACCGCCGTCCGTTATGATATCCATAACAGCGGCCACCGTGCTGTAGGGAAGATGCTCAATCCATGGAATAATACCGCGTATGGCAGTGGACTGAATGTCGGAAACAAATGATCCCAGTGAAGTGTCATACAGTGAAAAAACGTTCAGACCGTCGCTTTCACCATATGTATGATAGGGCCATTCATCAGGATCAAACCGTTCGCAGGCAATATCGAGTGTCAGGAGAAGCGCTTCACCTGAATACATGCGTACCCGGCCTGGCTCTCCCTCAAAGCGGAGCTGAAGATGATCCGTGAGAAGTCGGTCCGTGAGAAGCCCATTCTCATCCGTGCCAAGGAATGGGAGTCCATCGAGCAGCGGACCGGAAAGAGACATGTCCGATGTCCAGGGAACCGAAACCGGCCAGGGAGCTGAAAAATCATTGTTTTCCATGTGTCCGCTCAGAATCAGGTTTTCTCCTTCGCCGAGAGAAAGATCACAGGTGGTATCCCATGTGGATGAATCATCATTCCATACATTTCTGAGGAAAAACCTGGCATCCGTTCCCTGAATGAAGCCTGGCAGATTAATCTCAATAACCTTCTCCAGATCTGTATTGAGTCTACGGTACATGACCGTGTCTCCGGCAGTCCAGATTTCAAATCCGTCCTGATAGGCAACCCGCATACCGTCCTCAGGGATAAATGCCTCAAGATATTCCGGGATGGTTTCAAAAAGGGGAGAAAGCCGTTCGCCCGCCTCATTCAGTGTCTCCATGGCATAAAGCCAATACCGAAGAGAACGGTCTTCGTAAAGAAGCTCATTGAGCTTTTCAGCTCCATTCATGATGCGTTCCTTGGTCACGGCATGGTCCGTTTCCGTTTCATGCATTACAGCACGGATAATTGTGCGCGTTTCCCGCCACGCATCCTGCGTTACCCAATGGTATATCAGCGCAAGTTTCTGGAAATTCAGATCCATGTGTGCGTTAAGCTTCATGCCGAATTCCAGGGCAGCCGGGACATTGATCAGGAGCGGCTGATTGTTCCATAGGTTGCTTTCCACTTTAAACAGGCCTTCCTGACCATAAAGGTGATACGTTGTATCCGTTCTTACATCATCGGCATACTGAACATGTCCAGCAATGTCAAAACCATCTCTGCTGCTGATATAGGTGCCGGAAAGGCGCAGGGGAGACAGAATCAGGGACATCTGTTCCGCAACAGTTCCGGCCGCCGTACCTGGAACCGTAAAAGATGCTGAATAATTGTAGCAGTCCCAGGCAAGGCACGATACCGGAAGAAATACCAGAATAAGCACACAGGCTGCAAGACGTTTGCGCATATGGTCTCCTCTCTCTTTCCGGCTCAGGGTACATCCACCCAGTCCGGTACATCATCATTCACATCGGCATCCATATCAGCATCGTTTTCCACTGAATCAACAAGAGAAAGCTCTTCCTCAGCAGGAGACGCTGACGGTGAAGGGACGGGAATGAAATCGAAAAAGTCCAGTGTCAGATCATCATCATCATCTGAGTCCACTCTCCATGTCTCTGGATCCTGATTGATGAGATGTTCATATGCCTGGTTCAGAGCTTTCTGTGTCGTGATATTCGCAATGCCGTTGCTTTTTATGTCATGCTCATTCTGAAACAGCTGCAGAGCCGACTGGGTTGAAGGCCCGAAACGTCCGTCAACCCGCTCGGCGGAAAGAAGACCCAGCCGATGCAGTTTCTCCTGAAGCTGGCGGACTTTCTCCCCGGTATTACCGGCACGCATCGTCCAGTCCGCACAGTCATGAACGGTCCCAAAACCGAGTATCCGCTTATAGGTCAGAGGATACTGGGCATGAATCACAGCAGAAGGTGTGTTTCCCTCAATAACATGAATGGTCACTTCCTGCGTGGCACTGTTTCGGGTACAGTATTCCACCATGGCCACATGGTCGGTATTCTCATCATTGGTCCATGTGAAAAAGACCCAGTCGCCGGGCTCAGGAATGTAGGATCCAGTGGAAATAAACTCGTTTTCGCCTTTGAGCCACTGATATCCCCATCCTTCAAGATTGCCCCACCTGACAATATACCTTCCATGATCGACAAACCAGTTTTTGCCCACATTGGAAGATGAATACATGGGATAGACTTCGTTCAGCATATGAGAGCCTGTGCTTTCATCCACCTCATGAACGCACCAGCACAGAAACTCCGCACACCACTGGGCATAAGGATCTCCGCTCCATTCACCATACTTGGTATATCCGTGCTCACCCTCTGTATACCCAAGTTCTCTTTCTGCGGTTTCAATAAGCGCCTGAATGGAATCAGAAACATCATGAGCCGGCGTAATTCTGATTTCCTCAGCAGAAGACAGGGAGAAAGCCAGGGACAGCAGGATCAGGAACACACAACCAAATGCTTTCTTCATTCTGCCGCCTCCTTCCGTCTATAAAACTGAAGAAAATTATATCATGGCGAGATTTGTCAGACAAGCCAAAACAGCTGACCTGACAAGTATTTCCGTCGTTCTGTTTCAAATAATCCTGGCCTGTACCCGGGGAGAGAAGGCATCTGATCGGACATAGAAAAGCGGCATGACAAAGTCATGCCGCTTGGAAAGCAGTAAATATGGAAATTACTTGATTTCGCAGGTAGCGCCGGCAGCCTTGAACTTCTCGACGATCTTTTCTGCATCTTCCTTGGAGACGCCTTCCTTGATGGTCTTGGGAGCGCTCTCCACCATTTCCTTGGCTTCCTTCAGGCCCAGGCCTTCCACGACTTCGCGGACAACCTTGATGACCTTGATCTTCTCAGCGCCGGCATCCTTCAGCACGACGTCGAATTCGGTCTTCTCCTCTTCAGCGGCAGCAGCACCGGCAGCAGGGCCAGCGACCATGGCCACGGGAGCAGCGGCAGAAACGCCGAACTTCTCTTCCATAGCCTTAACCAGATCATTCAGCTCAAGCACTGTCATGGATTCGACAGCGGCAATAATCTCTTCATGAGTCATTGTTAATTCCTCCATTATTCATTCTTGTT
>CACYNZ010000207.1 GCA_902775835.1 uncultured Eubacteriales bacterium
TCCACCACTTTGGCAGCGGGGATCAGGTTGAAGTATACCAGAAGCGCGGAACCGAAGATGACCACAATGGCGCCGCCGCCCAGATAGCTCTTGATGATGGGCGTATGATCGCCGATCCAGGCCAGGATATCGCCCACCACGATCATGAAGATAAAGCATCCGGTCATGCCGGCGGGAAGTACGCCGGTGTAGGTGGCAATCAGCACCACCGCGGTAATGATTGCGAATATCTGCCAGGGCAGATTGAAGAACGTCAGACCTTTTTTCTCAGCCATGATTCCTACCCCATTTCTGTTCTAGGTTTTTGGAATGCTCAGGTTTACAGGCGGGCCACACCGCTGTCCCTTGCCGCCTGTGCCACAGCCTTGGCCACGGCAGGTCCCACACGCTTGTCAAAAGCGGCGGGCAGAATGTATTCGCTGTTCAGTTCCTCGGGAGACACCAGGTCAGCCAGCGCGTGGGACGCCGCCAGCTTCATCTCCAGATTGATGTCCTTCGCACGCACATCCAGTGCTCCGCGGAACAGTCCGGGGAATACCAGCACGTTGTTGATCTGGTTCGGATGATCGCTGCGCCCGGTGCCCACCACGGCCGCGCCGGCTTCCTTCGCCTCATCCGGTTCGATCTCGGGCGTCGGATTGGCCATGGGGAATACGATGGCGCCCTTGTTCATGGACTGGATCATTTCCTTGGACACAATGTGCGGCGCGCTGACGCCGATGAACACATCCGCGCCTACCAGAGCATCCTTGAGCAGACCGCTGAACTTCTCCGGATTGGTGATGGCGGCCATCTCAGCCTGGGCAGGATTCATTTCCACGCCCTCGCACAGAATGCCCTTGCGGTCCACCATCTTCAGGTGCTTCACGCCCAGGTCCATGATATGCCTGCCGATGGCAATGCCCGCGGAACCGGCGCCGTTGATGACCACCTTCACATCGCCGATCTCCTTGCCAACGACCCGCAGGGCATTGATCAGGGCAGCGCCCACCACAATGGCGGTGCCGTGCTGGTCATCATGGAAAACAGGAATATCGCAGATTTCCTTCAGTCTGCGCTCAATCTCGAAGCAGCGCGGAGCGGCAATGTCTTCCAGGTTGATGCCGCCGAAGGATCCGGAAATCAGATAGATGGTCCGCACGATTTCATCCACATCCTTGGACCGGATGCAGATCGGGAATGCGTCCACATCTCCGAAGGACTTGAACAGAGCGCACTTTCCCTCCATGACGGGCATGCCGGCTTCCGGACCGATGTCTCCCAGTCCGAGCACCGCCGTGCCGTCGGTGATCACAGCCACCAGATTGTGCCTGCGGGTCAGCGTGAAGGACTTGTCATAATCCTTCTGGATCTCCAGACAGGGCTGGGCAACACCTGGGGTATAGGCCAGGGAAAGGTCTTCCTTGTTCTTGACGGGCACGCGGGAAACCACTTCAATCTTGCCCTGCCATTCTTCGTGCAGGCGCAGGGATTCTTCTGCATAATTCATATCTTGTCCTCCTAACATATTACTGCGGCCGTTCCAGCCTGTTACGGACTGCAAAAAACCATTTTCCGGCAATTCTGTTGTATCCATGATTGGCTTTCCCAGGGCGGCTCATACCATCGACATTCCTCCTCCGCTGGAAAGATCATCGTTTCCATCAGAAGAGAGTATAACAGATTTATATGATCTGGTAAATATTTTGCCATGAAATACTTTTTCCCTCCGGACTGTGTCTGCACATTCCGGCTGTCCCGCGGTCCTCTCCGGATACAAAAAAACTGCGGACACTGCCGCAGTTTTCAGTCATTTCATATGGTTCCCGCGATGACTCCGCAGAGAATATCCATTGCTTCCTCCAGAACGGGCATGGGAATGTTCAGGGCCGGGAGCAGCCGCACCCTGTCCTTGGCCGTAAGGCAGAGTATGCCATGCTCCATGCCGGAGCGGACCACATCCCCCGCCGCCTTTTCCGTGCAAATGCCCACCATCAGGCCCAGTCCGCTGACCATGTTCACGCCGGGCGTTTCGGAAAGCCTTCCGCGCACGTATTTGCTCTTTTCCTGAACTGTCTTCAGGAACGGCGCATCCAGCCGCTCCAGAATGCTCAGCGCCGCCGCGCAGCACACGGGATTCCCGCCGAAGGTGGACCCGTGATCGCCGAAGCCCAGCACGTCCTGGACTTTTTCCCCGAGCATCGTGGCGCCCAGGGGCAGGCCGCCGGCCAGGCCCTTGGCGGTGGAAACCACATCCGGCATAATGCCGTAATGCATGTATGCATACAGCTCTCCGGTACGCCCGTTGCCTGTCTGCACTTCATCGATCATGAGAAGAATGCCCTGCTTCTCCGTATAATCGCGCAGCCACTGCAGGTAATAGGGGGAAAGCGCGATCACGCCGCCCTCGCCCTGCACGCATTCCACCAGCACGGCTGCCACCGGCGTGGATGCGCACAGCTGTTCCAGTTCTTCCCGGTTTCCCGCCTCCACATGGGCAAACCCCGGAGTCAGCGGCTGGAAGAGCTCATGATAGTGGTCCTGGCCCGTAGCCGCCAGCGTGGTCAGCGTCCGCCCGTGAAAGCTGTTTTTCAGCGTCACAATGGTATAGCAGTCCGCGCCCCGGTGCTCCATGGCATATTTTCTTGCCACCTTGATGGCGCACTCATTGGCTTCCGCTCCGGAATTGGAAAAGAACACCTTCTTCATGCCGGTGCGCGCGCACAGCATTTCCGCCAGACGTGCGCAGGGTTCGGTGTAATACAGGTTCGACATATGCTGAACCTGACCGATCTGCTGCACCACGGCCTGCTTCCATGCTTCATCCCCTATGCCGAAGGAAGTCACCGCAATGCCGGATCCCAGGTCAATATACCGCTTTCCGTTTTCATCATAGACCTCGGAGCCGCTGCCCCGGACGATCTGCACGGGAAACCGGTTGTATGTCCCGGCCACATAGGTTTTGTCCAGGCTTTTAATGTCCATACTCTTCCCCTCCCCGGATCCAGGTGCCGGCACCTTCATTGGTCAGAAGCTCGGTGACAATGGAATGCGGGACGCGCCCGTCCATGATGACCACGTTCCGCACGCCTTCCCGGATGGCCTCAATGCAGCAGTCCACCTTGGGAATCATGCCGCCGGAAATCACGCCTTCTTCATACAGTTCCTTCGCCTGGGGCACCGTCAGTTCCGGAATCAGGGAGGAAGGATCATCCTTGTCCCTGAGCACGCCCGCGATGTCGGTCATGAGAATCAGACGCTCCGCGTGCAGCGCGCCGGCGATATAGGCGGAAGCCGTATCCCCGTTGATATTGTAGGCATGCCCCTCCCGGTCGCAGCCCACGGTGGCAATCACCGGAATATAGCCGTTGGAGAGAATGTCCATGACCGGCTTGATATGGATCTTGGTGACCTGACCCACATACCCCAGGCGCGGGTCTTTCTGCTGCGCCTCAATCAGGCGTCCGTCAATGCCGGACACGCCGATGGCCCGTCCGCCCTTCATCTCCAGAAGATTCACCAGCGTCTTGTTCACCTTGCCCGCCAGCACCATCTGGACGATGTCCATGGTTTCCTGATCCGTGACCCGGAGTCCGTCCACAAACTGCGGCTTTGCGCCCAGGCGCTTCGTCAGATCGCTGATCTCCGGCCCGCCGCCGTGAACCAGCACAATCTTGACGCCGATGAGCCAGAGCAGCACGATGTCTTCCATCACCTGCTGCTTCAGGCTTTCATTGATCATGGCGTTGCCGCCGTACTTGACCACCACCACTTTTCCCGTATACCGCTTGATATACGGCAGGGCCTGAATCAGTACCTCAGCCCGCTCTTCCTTGGAGAAACTTCCGTCCATCTTTTCTTCCTCACGTCCGGTAATCACCGTTGATTTTCACATAATCGTACGTCAGGTCACAGCCCCATGCCTGGGACTCGACGCAGCCGCTGTTGAGGCCGACCTGAATGGAGATTTCATTCTCCGAGAGAATCTCCTTGGCCTTTTCCTCGGAAAAGTCAATGCCGCTGCCATGCTCGCATACCGGAATCCGTCCGGCGCGGCTCTCAAAGGCCACATCAATCCTGTCCACGTCCACATCAGCCCCGCTGTACCCGATGGCACACAGGACCCGGCCCCAGTTGGCGTCCGCGCCGAACATGGCCGCCTTCAGCAGGCTCGAGCAGATGACGGACTTGGCCACCGTCCTTGCCGTGGCAAGATCCGGCGCCCCGCTGACGGTGCACTCCAGGAGCTTTGTGGCGCCTTCGCCGTCCCCGGCGATCATGCGGCACAGTGCCATGTTCACCGTATTGAGCGCTTTCATGAACACGGCAAAGTCCTCGCCGTCCGCGCAGATTTCCTCATTGCCCGCCATGCCGTTGGCCATGAGCACCACCATGTCATTGGTGGAGGTATCCCCGTCCACGCTCACCATGTTGAAGGTGCTGGCGATATCCCCGGACAGGGCTTTTTTCAGCATGTCCTGGGAAATCTGCACATCACTGGTCAGGAACACCAGCATGGTGGCCATATTGGGATGGATCATGCCGCTGCCCTTGGCAATGCCGCCGATGTGGCAGGTCTTTCCGTTCAGCTCAAAGGCCACGGCCACTTCCTTTTTCTTTGTATCCGTGGTCATGATGCCCTGAGCGCACGCGTCACTGCCCTCTCTGGACAGGCCCTCCACCAGTGCCGGCAGTCCCTGCCGGATGGGATCCAGGTTCAGCGGCTGTCCGATGACGCCGGTGGAGGCCACAGCCACCTGTTCCGGCTGAATATGCAGCGCATCCGCCACCAGAGAGCACATGCCCTCGGCGATCTCGATGCCGTTGGCATTGCAGGTATTGGCATTGCCGCTGTTGCAGATCACCGCCCGGATCTTTCCCTGGTCAATATGCTTCTTGGTCACCTTCAGCGGTGCGCCCTTGACCAGGTTGGTGGTATAGACCGCTGCCGCCGTGGCTTCCGTTTCGGAAACAATCAGCGAAAGGTCCTTCTTGGAATGATTCTTCCGGATGCCGCAGTGGACACCCGAAGCCGTATATCCTTTTGCAGCGCATACGCCGCCTTCCACAAAATGCATATCCTTACACCTTCAGTCCTGTAGTTTCATCCACGCCCAGCACCAGATTCATGTTCTGAATCGCCGCCCCGGACGCGCCCTTGCCGAGATTGTCAAAGCGGGAAACGAGCAGTACGCGCTCCCCGCTGCCGCAGACCGTCACTTCCATGTCATCCCGGCCGGCCATGCTGCCCGCCGACATGAACCCTGCCTCATCCGTCCCCTTTCGGAAGCGGATCAGCCCTTCCCGGTAAAAGGCCGCGTACAGTTCCTCAATATCCTCCGGACTTCCCTTCAGCCACTGCCGGTGCAGCGGCACCACCACTTCCATGCCCTGGGCAAAGGCGCCTACCACGGGGCAGAACACCGGGGCATTGTTAAGACCAGTGAAATGCACCATTTCCGGCAGATGCTTGTGCGTCTGCCCCAGGGCATACATTCTCGGGGCCTCCAGCGCCTGCTTCCGGGCGTCGTCCTCATAGTCCGCAATCATCTTTTTCCCGCCGCCCGTATACCCGGTCAGCGACATGCAGCTCAGCAGGCAGTCATGGTCCAGCAGTCCGGCCCCCACCAGAGGCGCCACCAGCGCGATAAACCCGCTGGCATGGCATCCGGGGTTCGCGATCCTGTGCGCGCGCCGGATCTTTTCCCGCATGCCCGGGAGCTCGGCAAACCCGTACACCCAGTCCGGATCAACGCGGAATGCCGTGGATGTATCAATCACCACCGTATCCTCCCCGATCCACGCGGAAGCTTCCCGGGAGGCATCATCCGGCAGACACAGGAACACGATGTCCGCGGCCTGCATGGCCTTTTTCCGTTCATCCGGATCCCGCCTGAGCGCGTCCGGAATATGAATCAGTTCAATATCCTCCCGTTCCTTCAGCCGGTCCGCGATTCTCAGACCTGTCGTTCCGGAACTCCCATCGATCAGCACTTTCTTCGGACTCTGCATGGCTGCCGCTCTTCCTTTTCACCCGTTCCGGCACGGACACGCCGGGTCGAAAAGTTCCTCCTCTTCGAATAATTATGCATGATTATACAGCTTTTCCCTTATCAGTCAAGGTATAATTGCATAAATTCTCATGATTATTTTTGTATTTATTCATCCAGGTGGGTATTTTCCCATAAAACCCATCGCCTTTGGAACCCCGTTTCCCGGATCAGACAAATCATTTCTGAAACCGGTTTCAGAAACAGGCATACAAAAAGGAGACATGCATGCGCATGCCTCCCGGATCATTTACTCCATTTCGCTGCTGGCTTCCAGCACCCAGCGGATCCGCTGACGGTCGATATCCGCCGGCAGGGAACAGTCCGCTCCGATGATATACCGCTGCGTTCCGGCGGTGCGGATCAGCTGTTTCGTGAACGCCTTGACTTCCTCGCGGCTTCCGGTCTGCAGCAGGGAGCCGGGCCGGTTGTTGAATCCGCCCAGAAGCGTGCGGCCCGGGAAGAAGTCCTTGCCGTCCTCAAGCTTCACGTGCTCCACATCCACATCCCAGTTCACGATGCATCCCGGGTAATCCTTCCAGCGGTCCAGCCGGTCCGGAATGCCGTCCCATCCGCACAGATGCAGAAGGTTCACTTTGCTCAGCCGGTCCGCGGCATATACGATGGCTTCCTCGCCCCTGCGCAGAAACGCCGCATACTCTTCATCCGTAAACA
>CACYNZ010000208.1 GCA_902775835.1 uncultured Eubacteriales bacterium
AAAGGGCTGCCGTCTGAAACGGCAGCCCTGAAGCTTAGCCATGAATTACTTGTTGTTGAAGGTGTCGCACAGATCCTGCCATGCGGGCATGCCGGCTTCAACCAGTTCAGCAGGAGTGGATCCACCCAGAGCCCACAGCAGGCTGCTGCCCAGCACGTCGTTGGAGGTACCCAGATAGGTCACCTTGTTGATGCGGCAGTGTTCCGGCTCACGCAGCATGGCGTAGGTCTCGTCCACAGCGCGGTCATCGGTGTAGTTGTACTTGTTGCCGATCCAGCTGTCTTCATCGTCATAGCCAGGGGTAGGATTGCTCCACAGGTCATAGAGGAAGGTCAGCTTGGTGACGGTCTCTTCGTCATAGCAGGCAGGGATCATGGTGATGTTGTCGCTGATGACGTTGATGTAAGTATCGCCTTCGTGAGGCACAGGCCATGCCACGCAGCCCCAGTCGTCAGCCATGTCGGCCATTTCGCTGTTGTCATTGAAACCGCCGTAGGTCTGATAGACATAGAATCCGCAGTAGCCCTGCTTCCAGCCATCCTTGTACCAGTCCCAGTTTGCTCCTTCAGGAGTGGGAGCCCAGTACTTGGACTGAATGTCCTTGAACCATGCCAGAGCGGTCAGGGTCTCTTCGCTGCCCATGGCAGGATAGATCTTGCCGTTCTCGTCGAAGTCGAAGTAGCAGCCGCCGTTGGAGAACACGGACAGGTTGTAGCCGTCATCGCCGGAACCGATCAGGCCCCAGATGTCGTTCACGCCGTCGTTGTTGGTGTCCTGGGTGATCTTGGCCAGCATTTCTTCGAAAGCGGCCCAAGTCCACTTGCCTTCAGCCTGAAGGTCATAGATGGTGTTCCAGTCGATACCGGCTTCTTCAAGAACGCGCTTGTTGAAGTACAGGCATCCACGGGGCTCGGAATTTCCGGCATACAGACCATACAGCTTGCCGCCGACAGTCATGAAATCCTTTTCCGCAGCGTTCCACTTTTCAGCGTTCAGGTCAACATACTTATCGCTCACAGGAGCAGCAATGCCGTTGGCAACCAGAGAGCCGACCTTGCCGGGCTCAATGATGTACATGCGCAGGCTTCCGTCAGGGGTGCCGGTGAAGTTGATCATTTCTTCAGCACAGGTTCCCCAGTCGCCGCCCTGCAGCTGATGGACATTCACGTTGTAGGTGGCGTTGATCCAGTCACGATATGCATACTGGGCAGCCTGTTCTTCGGTGGGATTCTCAGCACGTGCGCCGTCGCCGGACCAGTAGTCCAGGATCATCACTTCAGCACCGCCAAAATCGATGCCTTCCACTACCTCGGGATAGCCTTCGGGGGTTTCGGCCAGAGCTGCAGTCGATGCCAGCAGCAGTGCTGCACACAAAAGCCAAGCCAACAGTTTCTTCATAAATGCTTCCTCCCATTTGAAATTCTTATCTCCATGTGCCAAGCACATAAGATTTACTTTTGTTGGGAAAATGTTACCACTTTTTCCCATTTTCCGCAATGCCTGAGAAGAATAACGTTCCTCAAAATTTGTCATGAGATCCTTATTCTTTGCTACCAGACATAGCAATGCTCTCCACAAATGTCCTCTGCGTGAAGATATAGAGAATGATCAGGGGGAGACTGCAGATAATCACGCCCACGAAAATCAGCTGCTGCTGACGCGCGTTGGGCACCACCATAGCCACATCCGAGCCCTTGTTGAAGTAGCGGGCCATACGGCTGACGATGGAGGAAAGCTGCACAGAGTAGATGGAATAGCCGGACAGGAAGTTGCGGGAATAGAACAGGTCCGTCCACTGCCACACAAAGGAGAACAGGAAACACGAAGCAATCGTCGGTACGGCATCCGGCAGCATGATCCTGACAAAGGTGTGCATGGTGCTGCAGCCGTCCACATACGCAGCCTCTTCCAGGGACTTGGGAATGCCTTTGAAATACTGACGCAGCATGTAGATATACAGACCGTTCTTCAGGCCCATGCAGGTCAGGCTCATCAGCACATACGGGAAAATGGAGGTACGCAGATTCACCGGTCCGCCGGTGAGCAGCGAAATGATGCCCAGGAAATCAAAGGAGGCAAACTGCACATACAGGGATGTCTGAATGGTCTGGGGCGGAATGATGATGAGCAGGACCACACAGGCAAACCAGAACTTTTTCAGCGGGAAACTGTACCGCGCAAAGCCATAGCCCACCAGCGTGCAGGCGATCACCTGACATACCGACACCAGAAGACTCGTCCAGAGCGTATTGATCATGGACTTCGGGAAAGCGGTCAGATCCGCCACGATCTTGTAGTTTTCCAGCGTCACATTCCGCGGCAGCAGAACAATGGTGGAGTCATACAGATCGCTTTCCACCATCAGGCTGGAACAGAAGCGGATGATCATGGGCTGAATGATCATGAAACACAGACCGAAGAGCAGAAGGCCGCGGACAATGGAAATCCCGTATTTCTTGAACTTGGATTTCGCGGCATATTTCCTGTCGCGCCTGCCCGCCGCTTCTTTTTTCTGCTGTTTCGTCATGGCAGCTGCATTAGTCTTCATAGTAATGCACCCCCCTGTTGATCACAATGCTGGCAATTCCGATGAAGAGAATAGCCACACCGAAATAGATCCAGCTCATGGCCGAGGACAGGCCGAAGTTCAGCTGTCCATACATGATCGTGTTGATTCTTTCCATCACCCGGTTATCGTTCTTCATGAAGAAGTCGATAATGGTATAGATGGCGTTGACAAGCAGAAGCGGGCTGACCATGGGGAAAGTGATTTTCCAGAAAGCTTCCCAGGCCGTGCACCCTTCCACATCGGCCGCCTCATACAGGGACGGGGAAATGGCCTGGAGACCGGAGAGGAACACGATAATCTGGATGCCGCTGGCCATAATAATGTCGTACACGGCATCGATCATGTCAAACAGTACGTCGAATACGCCGCTGCCCACACCGGATACCGAGAGAAGATCCTGCAGGGCTGCCGAAATATTCACGCCGGAAGACTGACCGACGGCTTCGGCCATGCCGGCCATCATGTCATAGAATTCGTTTTGGCTTTCAATACCGGCCAGCACGCCTGAGGAGAGAATCACGGGGAGGAAGAAGATGGCACGGGCCAGTGTCCTTCCCTTGAATTCCTGGTTCAGGATCACGGCAATCACGAAGCTCATCACGAGGGTGGCTGTGCCGTTGACGGCCATGCGGCTGATTTCTTCCACCAGATACTGGTTATAGTACGGGTCGGATGTCAGGGCACTCCTGAAGTTGTTGATCCCCCGGAACACCATGTCATATCCCTTGCCAGGGATCAGCGTCACGTCGCTCAGACTCATCAGGATGGACGTGTACATGGGCCTGACCATAAAGAAGATAAAGCCCAGTATGAACGGAAGGATAAACAGGACGCCTGTCCGGGCCTGCCGTGAACGCATCGTGCTGAATGTGCTGTTGCCGGGAATGAACGTAAGAATCGATTCCTTGAATCCCCAGCGGTCCTGACTGTTGGATTTTTTCCTGCTCATTCCTCGTTCCCCCCTTCCACGATATAGCTGCGTGCAGGTACTTTCACGCCGTCCGCTTCATAGTCTTCTGCGGCATAATTCACATAGACCTTTGTACCATTCTCATACGTTGTGACGGAAAGCGTGGGCATGATCAGTTCATGATCCACGATCTCCTGGGCGTTCAGCCCTGCCATGGCCTTCTGGTACTCATTGATCAGCTGAAGTGCTTCCTCGTCCCATGCATCATAGTATGCGCCGAAGTAGCCGGTGTAGCTGGTGTCCTGAAGGATTTTGGTGTCACGCGCCATGAAGGTGAAGTTCAGGCCGGCGCCGTATTCAGCACAGCGCAGCAGTTCAGTCCACCAGTCATTAGCCAGGTTGACCGGTCTGCCGGTGTAGCTGACGGCACCGTGCAGGGCGATCTGATAGAACGGAACGGAAGCGTCAATGATGGAATACGGGGTTCCCTTCAGATCCATGTCCGTGATCAGGTCAGCATAGGGCATGGCATAGTCAAAGCCTTCCTTGATCATCACGGCCTGGCCCGCTGCTTTCGCCCCCATCAGGGAAACAATCTGCATCTGCTTCACCTGCTCACGGGTAGTCAGGTCGTTGACGTTATAGTCGCCGCTGAGAAGACTGCCCATATCACGGAAGGCAACGCCGTATGCCCTGTGTGTCCTGAGCGCTTCCACCAGATTGTCAGCCATGCGCTTGGCATAGGAAGGCTGTACCAGGTAGAACGGATCTTCCCAGTCCATGGGCCGGAATGTGACCGTGTAATAGGGATGGATTTCCACGCGTTCGCGGGTGGTATACCGTGCCGCATCGCGCATGACAAGGAATCCGTTGAGCAGGCCGCTGTCATAGGCAAAGCAGGAGATACCGTCAAAGTACAGAGGTACGTCTTTGGACGAAGCGTAATCAATCAGGTGATCCATACCCTTGTTGCCGCCCAGTTCGTTGAGTACATGGACGGAGGTCAGCACCTTCTGGTTCACACCGCCGTTCGCCCAGCCGCTCATGCGCACGTTCAGGTTGCCGACGCCGCTGTCCTTCAGCTTTGTGATCAGGTTCTCGGCTTCACTGAAGGTGGTGGTGGCTGTCACGGAGTTCACCGGCAGACCAAACTTGACCACACGCTTGTTGATGGCGCCCACCAGCTCCACGTTGACGGGCATGGTTTCGTTTACGGTGCGCTCTGCAAGCTCAGGATACTCATGCCGCAGATAGTCGCCGTAGCTCTTGGCCATGTCCACATAGCTCCTGCTGTCCACAAAGCGGTAGCGCTGGCGGATGGTGTCGCTGGCCAGGCTCTTTTCAAACATGTACACCAGCGTGCCGGTCTTGTTGGAAACATTGTACTGGTCGCCGTGCAGCACCGTGTATTTGGCACATACCCAGTTGTAGCTGTTGTAGCGGTTGGCGATATCTGCCTGAACACCACCGTAGGAGGCTGCGCCTTCCATAATGCAGATGAAGGAACCGTCATTCTTGGACATGCCGAATACCGGGAATGTGTTTTTGGTTTCATTGATCACTTCTTTGCGGAAGGTGCCCCAGTCCCAGCCGTACATATTGGCATAGTAGCTGTTCTGGCTCAGCTTGCCGTTATTGAAGTTGATCAGGGCGCCGCCGCCCTCCGGAATGAACATGAATCCCTGATCTTCCACGCCGGCTGCACCGAACATGGGCAGCACGGTAAGGGAGGTGATGGGGAAATTGGCGCGGTAATGGATCTGGTCATAGGGAACTTCCACCAGGAAGTCCGATCCGTCCAGAATATACCGCATGGTGACATTGAATATGGGCTTTTCCACAGCAGACGCGGACGCGATCAGCTGCTGATCCTGATCATAGTCCTCCTGAGTGTAGCCGACCTGGACAAAGTAATCCGAGATCGTCTGATAATCCGCCTTCTTGGTTGTATCCAGCACGCGGATCGCCTGTTCCCCGGCCAGGGGATACATGGCCAGGATGCTTTCCTTTTCAGCATCGCTCTTGGAAGCAAGCGTGTCAGGAGAATAAATGATGTAGAGATTGCCCACCTTGCTGTTGAGCTTGGACTTGGAAAGTCCCAGCTCGCTCTTCATCTTTTCGGTGAAGTACTGATACCGCTCTTCCGTAATGGCATAGGGCATCATGTAGGTCTTGCTGATATCGCCGATGGAATAGATCACTTCCACAGAGTGGTCCGTCACCTCGCCGATCTCATAGGTGCCGTTCATGATGGAACGCTGATAATTGTTGAATGCAATATCGGCTGTACCCTTGTCACGGTCGGTATAGGTCATCAGCAGCGTGGACTGCAGTGCATACAGGTTGGCCTGACTGCCCTTTGCAATCTGGTCATTGGCCGCATTATCCGGAATGGATGTCCACTCGCGCCCGGTGGCCTTTTCTGTCAGCCGGAACTGGGTGGTGCCTGTATCCATTTCAAATTTCAGCGCGTCGTTTTCCAGGGTAAGCGTTTTCGCTTTCCCGTCAAAATAGGTCACATGCGGCAGCGGCGTCGTCTGTTCATCCCGCTGGGAATACAGCGGAATTCCCACGAAAATCACCAGCGCCGCCAGGACTGCCAAAGTAAGTACCCAGGGTATGATCCGGCGGAGGATGGATTTCTTTTTCATCGTCACACCGCCTCCTTAATACAGCCTGAAGGCGACTTCCCTGTACAGAGAGACAAAGAAGCCGATGGCATCGCTGAGCAGAGAGAAGAATACCAGGATCAGGAACAGGATCACCAGAGCGCCGAACACCGTAAAGAACAGGAAAATGATGGTCTTTCCCGGTGTATAGTCGTGGACCTGCATCAGGCCGACGAACACGAGGAACAGGCACCAGATGATCGACACGCTTCCCAGTACCTGATAGTATGCGGCCTCATCAAAGGAAATGATATGGCTGATCAGAATCAGCGGCAGCTGAATCAGGATATAGGGCAGAAGCGCATAGCACATGGCCATGTAGATGTCCCGCAGACGGCCCTTTCCATCAAAGAGCGTGGACAGAGCCCAGTTGGACACGCACAGCACCAGGAACGGGAACAGCAGTGAACCGCACTGCTCATAGATATTGATATACTGAATGGGTGCCTGGATAAACTGGAAATTGGTGAGCATGAGCCGGAGCACATACGTGATGAGGAACAGGGCCAGAAATGTATGGGCTGCG
>CACYNZ010000209.1 GCA_902775835.1 uncultured Eubacteriales bacterium
GTGGAAACGCTTGTGGCGCTGGATATCGACACGAGCATCAGCGGCGCAGCCGGGATCCTGCCCTCCCAGTTCCAGATCCGGACCGAGGAGCACCGGGTGACCTGCGAGCACCTGATCAAGACCATTGTCTCCATGGCCGGGTACTCGCCCCAGTCCTTCGGCATGGACCTGGACGGCAGCAACGAAAGCGGCGCGGCGCTGCAGCTGCGTGAGCGCAGAAGCTACGCCACCCGCGGCAAGAAGGAGAACTACTGGAAGGCGCCCCTGGAACAGATCCTGACGGCCATGGTGCATCTGGATGGAAGGCAGAATCCCGGTGTGTTCACCGGGGAAGACCGGGTATCCGTGCTGTTCCCGGACGCCACGGCCAATGATCTCACCACCACCGCCGGGGCGGTGCGCATGCTCCGCGAGGCCGGGGTCATGAGCGTGGAGGAGGGCGTGGCCATGGTGCATCCGGACTGGAGCCGGGACATGGTGGAAAAGGAAATCACCCGGATCCGGGAAAAGGAGGAGGAACGTGAAGGAGGAGCTGAGGACGGTGATTCAGGCGCTTGACGCCATGGAAAGCGCGGACGCGCATTTCCATGCCTGCCAGAGCGCCCAGTTCCGGCATTTCGTGAAAAGCCAGCTCATGTCCAGCCGTCTCACACAGGCGGTGGAAAAGCTGAGAAAGGTATTGGAAAAAGGAGGGGACACAGATGGAACTTGACAAGATCCGGGACGCGCTGGGATCGGAACTTTACGCTCAGGTCAGCCCCAGGCTGCGCGACCTGAAGCTGGAAATATTGGACCCGGCGGAAGGCCTGTATGTGAAAAAGGACGAGATGGACAGACTTAGGAAGTCCGAGGAGGCTGCCATCTCCCGGGCGCGCACAGTTACGGAGAGCCTGGAGGAAGTGCAAAAGAAGGCAAAGGAAGACTCGGACACATATGTCTCCCAGCTCTCGGACATGGAAGACCGCCTGAAGGCGCGGGAAGCGGAAGTGCAGGCCCTGAAGGACCAGCACAGGGAAAAGGACCAGGCCATGCGCGGCATGCAGGAGCAGCTCACTGGCCTGGAAAAGCGCCTTAAGGAGAGCACGGGCACGATCCGGGGCCTGGAAAAGACCGCATATGAACGCCGCGTGGTGGAGAAAAGCGGCGCCAAGGATCCGGACCTGGTCATGCGTCTTCTGGACGACAGCCGTGTGCTGGAGGAAAAGGACGGCAGTTATTCGGGCATAAGCGAGCAGCTGGAGGAAATGAAGCGCGGCGCGGCCTACCTGTTCCGGGGGGAGATCAGCGAGCGCGGTGGGCTCACGGATGTCCGGGGCATGCATCATGAGGGCGATGTGAACGCCGCCATTCGCGCGGCGTTCGGACGCTGAAACGGAAAGGAAGCGAGAAAATGGCAATCATTGACAGATCCGGGGCGGATGTCCTGATCCCCGAAGAGAATTCCCGGCAGATTGTGGAAATGGTGCCCCAGTCCAGCTCGGTCATGCGCATGATGCGCCGCCTGCCGGACATGGGCACGGCCACCCGCATGATTCCCGTGCTCTCGGCCCTGCCCATGTCCTATTTCGTGGACGGGGACATCGGGTACAAGCAGACCACGGCCCAGGCCTGGGAGAATGTAAAGCTCTACGCGGAGGAGATCGCGTGCATCGTGCCCATTCCCCAGAATGTATTGGATGACAGCGATTATGATATCTGGGCCAATGTGCTGCCCAGGCTCACCGAGGCCATTGGCGCCACGTTTGACAAGGCCGTGCTCTTCGGCACCAACAAGCCGGCAAACTTCCCTGAAGGCATTGTGCCCGGCGCCATCCGGGCCGGGAACGTGGTCATGCATGACCCGGCGGGCAGCCTGTATCAGGAACTGCTGGGCGACGGCGGCGTGGCCTCCCTGGTGGAGGAGGACGGGTTTGTGCCCAGTGGATATATCGGGCATATCACCATGCGCTCCAAGCTCCGCGGCACCGTGGACGGCAACGGCCTGCCCATATTCGGCCGCACGCCGTACCAGAGCGGCGTGGGCGGACGTCCTGTGTTCGAGCTGGACGGGAACGAGATCCATTTCCCGAAAACGGAGATCATGGACGCGGACCGCGCACTCCTGGTGGGCGGCGACTGGAGCGTGCCGGTGTGGGCCATGCGCACGGACATTACCACCAAGCTGCTCACCGAGGCCGTGATCCAGGATCCCAATACCATGCAGATCGTGTATAACCTGGCCCAGCAGGACATGGTGGCCCTGCGCTGCGTGTTCCGCGCCGGCTGGGTGCTGCCCAATCCTGTGAACCGCCTGAACATGGACAACGAGAGCCGCTATCCCTTCGCGGTGCTCACCCACTGAGGTAGTGTATGAAGATACGATTCATTCATCCCCTGCCGCGCTGGGATCACGTGATCCCGGCGGGCATGGTCGTTGACGCGCCGGAAGGGTTTGCCCGGAAGATGATCCGGACAGGCCATGCCATACTGGCCGGCGGTGCCTGTATGACCCTGGAGGACGTGGACCGGCAGAAGACCGGGGACACGGAAAAAGAGGAAGCTGCGGAAGAAACACCGGAGATATCCCCGGAAGAAACTTCGGAGGAAACCCCGGAAGAAAAGCCGGGGGATAAAGCGGAAGAAAAACCGGAAAAGCCCGCAAGGCGTCCGGTGAGGAAGAAAGATGGACCGGCATAAGCAGTGCGAAGTCACCGGGCGGGAACTGGATATGGCCGCTGAGCTGCTTCTGGACTACCTGTTTCCCAATACGCCGATAACGGAGGAGGAAAAGGCCGCCTTCGAAAAGGCAAAAACGTTTCAGGCGGAGCATATGCTCAGCACGGATCCGGAGCTTGGGGACCTGAAAAGCCTGCAGATCGGGCACTGGCGCGTGGAACGACAGGAGGAGCGCCGTGGAAGCGGCGGCATCTGTCCTATGGCAAGATCCGTACTATTGCGCGCAGGGCTCTGCTACCGGGGCCTGGAGGGCAGATGCCTGCCTCTGCCGGAAGCGCCGGCTGCCATTCAGATGCCGGAAACACCGCCGGAAGATCCTCCGCTCCCGCCCCTGCGGCCAGGAATTCAGCGGCATCCAAGGGATAAGTGGCCGGCCAGGCCTGGAAAGGGGAACCCGCCGCCCCGGGGCATTCCGCCCCAGGGCGACCCGCCCCTGCCGGGCCTGCCCGGGAAGGAAAGGGAAAGACGTGATCGGACTGACGGAAACATGTGAAATACGGCCGCTCCTGTATATGGCAGGCGGGGAACCTGTGTTCGGCGAGAAAATGACACGTCCCTGCCGCCTGGAACATGGATCCTTCCAGGGCTGGAAAACACCCGGCGCGGAAATGTGGCCAGCGAGGGCACGGCTGTTCACCACCGGAGACGCGATTCCCGTGGGCAGTGAAATATGCTGCGGCAGTGACAAATACGTGGTCAGTGCCTGCCAGGAGATGAAGGGCCAGAGATGTCATCACCTGGAGGTGATGCTCCAGTGATTCAGATAACCTGGAAGGAAGCTCCCGGTGCCAGGACAAGGATCCGCTTGGCCGGCCGCAATGGAGCCATAAAGGGCATGCAGAAGGTGCTGCAGCTGGCAAAGGAAAAGGTGCCCGTGGATACCGGCAGGTTACGGGACTCCGGGCATCTGGAGGAGACGCGGGACGGCGCCCGGGCCATGTTCGACGCGCCATATGCCCTGTATGTGCATGAAATGGATCTGCACCATGAGCGAGGGGAGCGCAAGTACCTGGAAAACGCGCTCATGGAACAGGCCGGGAGCGGCGAAATGCTCCGGGCCGTGGAAGACAGCATTCGAGAGGAACTGACATGAGCATTCTGGAGATGCTGGCAAGGCACGCGGAATTTATGGGATACGGCACCGTGGCGGACCGACAATGGCCCGGCGATGTATTCGCGGGCACCATGCCCGACGCGCCGGACAACTGCATCGCCTTCCTGCCCGTGGATCTGCGCTACGCGGGCAGCGGGCAGTGGGCACGGGTGCAGGTGCTTGTCCGGAATGTAAGGGAAAAGGCCTGCCTTGAAACCGCGCAGGCTTTGGCCGCGGACCTTGACGGGTATGAGGATTTCCTGGCCATGCATTTGTCAAGAGTCAGCATCCGCCTGCTGTCCGGACCGGGATCCCTTGGCATGGACAGCAGGCGCCGGGTGCTCATGTCCCTGAATCTTTTGGTCCGATACTGTGAGGAGGAAGCATGAGCAGAGGAAGAAAACACGGCTGTCCCACCAATATCCGGTCCTGGCTCATTTCGGCCCTGGACAGGGCAAGCGGGGAGTGGGTCCGGATCTACGGGCTCACCGGCATGACCCGGACACTGAGCGGTGAGACAAGCGACGGAAGCGCGGGCACGGACATCTGGGAGGAACCCTATGTCAGCAAGCGCAAGGCCACGCTGAAACTGGAAGGCGAGATCGTGGAGGACGAGACCAGCGGCGAGCGGGATCCCGGACAGCAGCTGCTGGACGCGGCAGGACTGCGCGCGGGCTGTGAGGAGGACCTGACCCTGCGATTGGTTGACCCGTATGGCCACAGCCTGGTGGCGGACTTTGTGGTCACCGGCCAGGAACAGAGCCATGACGACACCAAAACCCAGGTCAGCTGGGACCTGGAACAGGTGGGCGAGGCGGAGGAGGAGCCGTATGTGCATGTGCAGGCCGTGCATGTGACAAAGGACAGCAAGGATATTACGGAAATTTCGCTCAAGACCGGGGACGGCATGACACTCCTGGGTCTCCGGTTTGAGCCGGAGAACGCCAGCAACCGCCGCTTCCGGGTCTACAATTCCGCGCCGGGCGTGGTCAGGATTGCGGAGGTGACCCCGGATGGCTTCTGCCTGCAGCCTCAGCGCGCGGGCACAGCCGTGATCCGGGTGGAGACACTGAATCAGGGCCGGGACTGTTCCGTCCGGGTCCAGGTGGAGGAATAAGACATGGAAGACATGCTGGATTTTGATCTCTTTCTGCGCGAGACGCGCAAGGAACCGCTGGAGGTGCACGTATATGGCCAGAGCATTCCGGTGCCCCCGGCCATCCCGGCCCTGGTGCCCGTCATGATGGCCCGCTCCGAGCATATGCAGGACAGCGAGGCGGCAGCCCTGGTGGTGAAGGCAGCGGACGCGCTGTTTACAAGGGAAAAGGTGGACTGGATGTGTGACATGGGCATGAGCACGGATGACCTGGCCGAGCTCGTGCAGCAGACCTTCCGGCTCATTGAGGGCCGGAAGGAGGACGGCGCCGTGGTGGAGGATGACGCGGGCAGAAGACGGCGGCGCGCGGGAAAGTAAACCTGCTCCGGGCCTGGCCGCTTCTGGAGGCGGATTTTCAGCGGGAATACGGCATAGTCTTAAGCCGGGAGATAGGGAATATGAGCTGGCGACAGTTCCGCACGCTGGTACGGGGACTCAGTCCCGGAAGCCGGCTCAGCCAGGCCGCGGAGCCGGAAATGACGGATGCGGACGATGAACAGATGGCGGCGGCGTTTTTCAGTGACATGATGGGAGGGATCGCATGAACGTGGGCGAGGTGACAGCCGGGTTTGCGCTGGACATGAAAAGCGTGGATACGGCATTTCATGGGCTGCGCTCGCACTTTTCCTCCCTGGCCACTGCCCTGTCCGGGCTCGGGCTCACGGCACTGGTGACACGGCCCATGTTACGTGCGGCCCGGGAGATTACGCAGACGGGCTCCGCCTTTGAGGCCCAGATGTCCAGGGTGGGCGCTGTCATGAACCTGGAAGGCCTGGGCATGAGCGCGGAGGAAGCCCGAAAATCGCTGGAAAGCCTGCGGGAAACGGCCCTGCGCATGGGCGAAATGACCAGCCTCAGCGCCAGCGAGGCCGCTCAGGCCATGGAAAGCCTGGCCATGGCCGGCTGGAAGAGCGGGGATATCGAGAAGGCCATTGGCCCCCTGATCCGACTTGCCGAGGTCGCGGGCTCTGGCAGTCTGCAGGACGCCGCCAGCATTGTGGCGGATACGCTCACCAGCCTGCAGCTCGGCAGCGGCGAGGCAGCACATCTGGCGGACGTGCTCACCGCGGCGGCCACGTCCAGCAATACGGACCTGATGAAACTGGGCATGACCTTCAAGTATGTGGCCAATATGGCCGGTAACCTGGGCTTTTCCATGGAAGATCTGGCCCTGGCCTCCGGCCTCATGGCCAACGCGGGCATCAAGGCGCAGAAAGCGGGCACAGGCCTGCGCGCCTTCCTGAACAATATGTCCAGCTCGAAGAAGGCGAAAGCGGCGCTTCAGGAACTGGGCATCTCCCTGTATGACTCGGAGGGCAGGGCATACAGTCTGCGAAAGGTCATCGAGGACCTGAGATCGGCCATGTCCGGGCTCAGCCAGGAGGAAAGGACCGCCACGGCCTATGCCCTGGCAGGCACCGGCGGCATGAACGCCGTGCTCGCCCTGGTAGGTGCCACAGAGGAAAGCTTCCGGGATCTGGCAGCGGCCATAGACACGAGCCAGGGCGCCGCGGAAAGAGCCAGCCATGCCATGCTGGACAATCTGCGGGGCGAGTATGTGCTCCTGCAGTCGGCCCTGGATACCTCCAAAATCCAGCTCCTGGGCAGTATGGAGCCGGTGCTCCGAAGTCTTGTCAGGGCCGGCACGGACCTGGTGCGCACTTTCAACGCTTTCAGTGATACTGAGCG
>CACYNZ010000210.1 GCA_902775835.1 uncultured Eubacteriales bacterium
GCTATTTTCTTTCCAGGCATGGACTTTTCACTTCACTTTCAGCCGCTTCCCCGGGAAAGGAAGCATGCGCACAGAAAGTGTACCAGACAAAAGGCCCAATCTCAAGCCGTGAACGCTGCATGCATGCCCGGATTACCTGCATCGCACGTGGCACGCAGAAGCAAAGCATCCATTGCGGCCATCTATGCATGCAGGCGTCAAAAAAGCCCTTCGGATCCGAAGATCCGAAGGGCCTTGCTTATGCCATTATTTCTCAGCCAGTCTCTTGTAGGAAGCAAGGCGTGCCTTGGCATCCTCTTCCTGCTGTGCAAACAGGGTCTTGGCGGCATCCGGGAACTGCCGTGCCAGAGCGGTGTAACGAACTTCGCCCTGCAGGAATTCCTGATAATTGCCGTTGGGTTCCTTGCTGTCGATGGTCATCGGGTGCTCCAGTTCGGGGTTGTACCGATACAGAGGCCAGTAGCCGCAGTCAACAGCCTTCCGGATCTCCGCCTGAGCCTGACCCATGGACTTGATACCATGGTTGATGCAGGGTGCGTAGGCGATGATCAGGGACGGTCCGTGATAGGCTTCTGCTTCCGTCATGGCCTTCAGCAGCTGAGCAGGATTGGAGCCCATAGCCACGGTTGCCACGTACACATAGCCGTAGCTCATGGCCATCATGCCCAGATCCTTCTTGCGGGTCCGCTTGCCGGCTGCGGCGAACTTGGCCACAGAACCGGTAGGAGTGGACTTGGAAGCCTGGCCGCCGGTGTTGGAGTACACTTCGGTATCCAGAACCAGCACGTTCACATCCTGGTTCTGAGCCAGCACGTGATCCAGTCCGCCGTATCCGATATCATAGGCCCAGCCGTCACCGCCGAAGATCCAGATGGACTTCTTGGTGAGCAGGTCGCGCTCTTCATAGATGGCACGGCTCAGTTCGTCAGCTTCGCAGCCGCAGTCCTTGCAGCCTTCCACCAGAGCCAGAACCTTCTTGCCGGCGGCACGGGAGCCTTCGGCGTCATTCATCTTGTCGAGCCATTCCTTGCCTGCTTCCTGGAACTCTGCCCAGTCGGGGCACTTTTCCATCAGGGCACGGACGTTGTCAGCCAGCTTGGCGCGGCGCTGGGTCACAGCCAGGTTCATGCCGAAACCGAATTCAGCATTGTCCTCGAACAGGGAGTTCGCCCAGGCAGGACCATGGCCGGCGTTGTTGACGGTGTAGGGGCAGGTGGGGGCAGAGCCACCATAGATGGAGGAGCAGCCGGTGGCGTTGGCAATGATCATGCGGTCGCCGAAGAGCTGCGTTACCAGCTTGACATAAGGAGTCTCGCCGCAGCCTGCGCAGGCGCCGGAGAACTCGAACAGGGGCTTCAGAGCCTGGCTATTCTTGACGGTGGCCTTGTTCTCGATGGTAGTCACTTCGGGAACGGTCATCGCATACTCCCAGTTGGCCTCTTCCTTGCGCTGGGTATCCAGGGGCTCCATCACCAGAGCCTTCTCCTTGGCCAGACAGACTTCGACGCAGTTGCCGCAGCCGGTGCAGTCCATGGGAGAAACCTGAATGCGCATGGTCATGCCGGCGAATTCCTTGCCGGTGGCCTTCTTGGTCACGAAGCTCTCGGGCTTCTCAGCGCCGTCAGCCACATAGATGGGACGGATGGCAGCATGCGGGCAGACCAGAGAGCAGTAGCCGCACTGAATGCACTTGTCGACATTCCATTCGGGAACCTTCACGGCGATGCCGCGCTTCTCGAACTTGGTGGTGCCGGTGGGCACGATGCCGCGAGGATCGATCTTGGACACAGGCAGTCTGTCGCCTTCCTGAGCCAGAACGGGATGGATGAATTCCTTGAAGTATTCGGTGGTGCCCTTCACGGTCTCAGCCACAGCGCCGGTGGTGGCGTTGGCCCATTCCGCGGGAACAGCCACTTCCTGCAGACCGGAGATGGCGATGTCGATGGCGTCATAGTTCTTCTGAACCACAGCGTCACCCTTCTTGCCATAGGTCTTCTTGGCATAGGCCTTCATGTATTCATCCGCCTTGTCATAGGGGATGATGTCGGCCAGCTTGAAGAAGGCAGCCTGCATGATGGTGTTGATGCGTCCGCCCATGCCGACCTTGGCGGCCAGGTCGATAGCATCAATGATGTAGAAGCGGGCATGCTTCTTGGCCAGCAGCTGCTTCATGGAAGCAGGCAGGCGCTCATCGAGCTCTTCCTTGGTCCAGGGGCAGTTCAGCAGGAACACGCCGCCGTCCTTCAGATCCTTGACCATGTCATACATGACCACGTATGCCGGGTTGTGGCAGGCCACAAAGTCAGCAGCGTCGATCTGATAGGGGCTCTTGATGGGGGTCTTGCCGAAGCGCAGATGGCTTACGGTCAGACCGCCGGACTTCTTGGAGTCATAGGCAAAGTATGCCTGAGCATACATGTCGGTATGGTCGCCGATGATCTTGATGGAGTTCTTGTTGGCGCCAACGGTACCGTCGGAGCCCAGACCATAGAACTTGCAGCAGATCGCGCCTTCGGCAGCAGCGTTGAACAGCTCGCCGACGGGCAGGGAGGTGTGGGTCACGTCGTCGTCAATGCCCACGGTGAAGTGGTTCTTCATGGCGCCGTCCAGGTTGTCAAACACAGCCTTGACATGGGTGGGGGTGAATTCCTTGCTGCCCAGACCATAGCGGCCGCCCACCACGTCGATATCCTTGCGGCCGGCTTCCGCCAGAGCAGCGCAGACATCCAGATACAGAGGCTCGCCCAGAGAACCGGACTCCTTGGTGCGGTCCATGACGGCAACCTTCTTCACGGTGGCAGGGATGACATCGGTGAACATCTTCGCGGAGAAGGGACGATACAGGTGAACCTTCACGACACCGACCTTCTGGCCCATGGAGCACAGCTTGGTCACGGCTTCATCCGCCACGTCGCAGCCGGAGCCCATGATCACGATGACCTTTTCGGCATCGGGAGCACCGACATAATCGAAGGGATGATAGGCACGGCCGGTGATTTCCTCAACCTGGCGCATGACCTCTTCCACGATTTCGGGAACAGCGTCATAGAACTTGTTTCCGGCTTCACGGCCCTGGAAGTAAATGTCAGGGTTCTGTGCAGTGCCGGCCTGGTGAGGATGCTCGGGATTCAGAGCGCGGTCGCGGAATTCCTTGACCTTGTCCCAGGGCATGATCTTGTCCAGTTCCGCATAATCCGGCAGGGAAACCTTCTGGATTTCATGGCTGGTACGGAAACCGTCGAAGAAGTGCAGGAAAGGCACGGAGCTCTTCAGGGTTGCCACATGGGCCACAGTGGCCATATCGGCAGCTTCCTGAACGGAGCTGGAAGCCAGCATGGCGAAACCGGTCTGGCGGCAGGCCATGACGTCGGAATGATCGCCGAAGATGGACAGTGCGTGATAGGCCAGAGCACGGGCGCTGACGTGGAACACACTGGGCATGAGCTCGCCGGCAATCTTGTACATGTTGGGGATCATCAGGAGAAGTCCCTGAGAAGCGGTAAAGGTGGTGGTCAGAGCACCAGCTGCAAGAGAACCATGTACGGCACCGGCAGCACCGGCTTCAGACTGCATTTCCTGGATTTTCACAGTCTGACCGAACAGGTTCAGCGTGTTATGCGCAGCACTCTCATCCGCTACCTCTGCCATGGGGGAAGAAGGAGTAATGGGATAGATCGCGGCCACATCGCTGAACGCATAAGCGACATGGCTGACGGCGGTATTGCCGTCCACGGTTCTGATTTGAGCCATGAATGGAACCTCCTTGTGGGATGTAAAGATTGACAGCCATGACATGCCTGCCCAGTGCTTTGAAAAATCATGATGAAAATCAGACTTTCTGCCATGTGACGGTTGCCTCTAGAGCGTTTAGAATTATACGACCATAACCCTATAAAGTCAACCAAATTGCATATGTCCTGAACGCCGCTTCAAGCATGAATCCAGGCCGGACGGCGGTCAGATTCCTGTCTTTTTCCGCTTTCCTAACGGTGTCAGACAGCCTGATTGAGCCTGTAAGAAAAGGCTTCTCCGGTTGACATCATATTTTGCTGCATGTATAATGAAGTCTGTATTCAAGCGGACTCATTTTCTGCTTTACGCGGCCAAAAAGTTCCGCCGGTTTTTTCTGTGCGGACGATGCAATCTGAGCTCATGCCGGTTTCCCGGTTGGCATACTGGACGGTTTATGAAACGATCGGATCTCATTCTCAATGTCTGTGTCGCTGCCTTCCTTGTTCTTCTCTCCATTGTCCCCTTCTTTTTCGCCCTGGACCGTACGGAAGCGCCGGGCCCGGAAGCGGAGGGAAGCGTGGTTGTGGTCCAGGTGGACGGCAGGGAATACGCCCGCGTCCCCCTGAGCAGTCCCCGGACGCTGCGCGTCTATCAGGACAGCGGTGCGGAAAACATCATCACCATTTCCTCTGACGGAGCCGTCATGACCTCTTCCACCTGCGAGAATCAGCTGTGCGTGCACATGGGCAAAGTCACCCTGGAGAACTGGGAATACCGCCCCAACGGTGCTTTCATTATCTGTCTGCCCAACCGCGTCAGCGTGGAACTGATTGCCGATCCCTGAGGCCGTTCCCGGAAAGGATGTGACACCGGCCTGCTTCCCGGCAGGCCTGTATTCCATGAATCGAACAAGATTCCTCCCTGTCTGTCTGCTGGCACTGCTTCTGCTTGCGGTCCTGACACCTGTCTCTGCGGAACGGGTCAGTGACGTGGGATTTTTCTTTGATACCACCGTCACCGTCACGCTCTACGATGCGGACAGCACGCTCATGGATGATATCTGGAAGGCGTGCGGAGCCTATGAAGGGCTTCTCAGCCGCACCATCGCCGGCAGCGACGTGGACCGGATCAACACATCCCACGGCGAGCCGGTGCAGGTATCAGCGGACACCTATGACATTCTCACCCGTGCCCGTCTCGTGTCCGAAGCGTCCGGCGGCGCCTTTTCTGTCACCATCGCCCCGGTTTCCACACTCTGGGACTTCACCGGCGGCACGCAGCGCATGCCGTCCCCGGAAGAGCTGGCTTCGGCGCTTCCCCTGGTGGATGACACAAAACTGGAGCTGCTGGACGACCGCACGGTCCGTCTTCCGGATGGCATGATGATTGACCTTGGCGGCATTGCCAAGGGCTACATCGCCGACCGCATCGCGGAAATCTGCCGCGAGCGCGCCAGCGGCGGCATTCTCAACTTCGGCGGTAATGTCTACACCGTGGGCAGCAAGCCGGACGGCACCCTGTTCCGGGTGGGCATCCGGGATCCCCTGGGCGATGAAGGCTCTTCCTGCGCCGTGGTGCAGGTGGGCGACATGTCCGTGGTCACGTCCGGCATCTATGAGCGCTTCTTCTGGAAGGATGACGTGTACTATCACCATATCCTGGATCCCGAGACCGGCATCTCCTCGGATTCCGACCTGGCCAGCGCCACCATCGTCCATTCCAGCTCCATGCTCGCCGATGCCTATGCCACGGCCTGCATCGTCCTGGGAAGCGAAAAGGCGCTCGATCTTCTCTCTGCCCAGGGTCTGGACGGATTCCTGATCACCCGCGACGGTCAGTATCTCATGACACCGGGCTTCGACGAAGCCTATCAGCTCAAGCTCCTGGTTCAGCGTTGAAAAACGCGAATTTCATATACTGGAGGGTTACCACATGGAAAGCACCAAAAAGCGTCCCCCGTATCTGATTCTCTGCCTGATTGCTCTGGTTGCGGCCCTGGCGCTGGGCATTACCAACGCCATCACCGCCGGCCCCATTGAGCAGCATCGCATGGATGCCCTCAGCGCAGCCTATAACGCTGTGCTTCCGGCAGAAAACTATACCGAGATTTCCTATGACGCCGCCAAGTACAAGAACCTCACCGGTCTGTACTCGGCCGAGGACGCCAATGGCAATCTTCTCGGCTATGTGGTTTCCGCTTCCCAGCAGGGATATGCAGGCCCTGTGGCTGTGACCTTCGCGCTTGACGCCCAGGGCACGGTTACTGCCGTCAAGGTCGGCGACAACGAGTTCGTGGAAACCGCCGGCTTCGGCGCCCGCGCCCTGAACGAAGAGTTCGCCGCACAGTTCCCCGGCATCCAGGCCGTGGAAGGCGGTGCCTTTGAAGCACTGTCCGGCGCCACCTTCACTTCCAAGGCCGTGCTCGGAAACACCAATGAAGCCATGCAGGCTGTGGCTGAAGCGGTCTTCCAGAAGGAAAGCGCAGGGGTCGTGTTCGGCAAGAACGAGAAAGCCGCTGCCGCTTCCACCGCCCAGGCGGATCCTGCCGCCCTCACTGCCGGCGCCCGCATGACCGGTTCTGCCCAGGGCTTTGCCGGAAACGTCACCGTGGACTTTGCACTGGATGACAGCCTGGCCATCGAGGGCCTGACCGTCAGCGCTCCCGACGAAACCGAAGGCCTCGGCAAGCGCGCCGAGGAAGCCGAGTTCGCCGCTCAGTTCAACGGCAAGGCACTGCCTGTGAGCCTGGAAGACATTGAGGCCATCTCCGGTGCCACCATCACCTCCACCGCTGTGGTGGACGCCATCAACGCCGCCACCGTGAAAGTGGAACAGGCCGCTCCCGGCAGCGTCATGAAGGGCTCCGCCCAGGGCTTTGCCGGCAATGTGTCCGTCACCTACACCCTGGACGAC
>CACYNZ010000211.1 GCA_902775835.1 uncultured Eubacteriales bacterium
GATAAGACTGCAATTATCCACTGCCCCATCGGCAAGGTCTCCTTTGGCAAGGACAAGCTCACTGAGAACCTTTCCGCTCTCATGGAAGCCATCATCAAGGCTAAGCCCTCTGCCGCAAAGGGAACTTATCTGCGTTCAATCTATCTGAGCTCAACGATGGGCCCCTCTGTTCGTGTAAATCCGCTGAAGTTCTGATGAATGCAGCTGAAAGGCATCCTGTTGTAAAACGGGATGCCTTTTTTTATGAAAAAATGTGCTGAAAGTATTTATCTGCATGCAGGGAATTATTCATTGCCGTCGAAATGATCATCCGAGTTTAGTCTAATTTGAGACATAAAGGAGTGAACTTCATGCTTCCCGGTTTGAATCGCCTGAAACTACTTGCAGGTGACGAAGCCTACGCAGTTGGAGAAGCTCTTTTTCAGCACGGAGGGGTTCGCGAAGATTCCGTGAATGCTTCCGGTCTTAAATATCTGGTGAATGATGGTCAGCAGTATGTGGTTGTTCTGTCTGCCGGAAGAGAAAAAGGCTGTGGATGCGAAGCGTGTTCAGAAACTATACCCTGTGCGCATGTGGTTGCTGCGATGCTGAAGGCAAACGCGACCGGGGCATTGGGGGAACTCCAGCACCGACTTGCCATGCAGGCCGGTGCCGACATGATCAGTTCAGTAGACCGTGTACTGCCCCAGGAAGGAAATACGCTTCTCAGTGTGGAACTGAAGGCTGATTACACGCAGGGCATTGACCGCCCGTCTCTTCGTATTCAGCTGTACTGCGGAGAGAACCGTCTGTATGTGGTTCGATCCATTCCTGCTTTTCTGGAAAGCATACGTACCGGAACGCCGGTAGATTTTGGAAAAGGATTTCTGTTTCAGCCCGCCTGGATGCGGTTCGGGAAAACGGAGACACGGATTCTTGAGATTCTGGGCTCCATATGCTCTGCGCAGAAGGATGCGGGGTTTGAATACAAGGGAAATGATGCGCGGCAGATGCCGCTGTTTGAGCCGTTTGCCGGTTATGTGCTGGATGAACTTGTAAACCTGGCATTCAAGATTTCAGTTCAGGACCGTGAATATAAAATTCGAAAAGTCCGTCAGGGTAGAATACCTCTGCATTTTCGCGTCTCCGGGACCCTTCGCGGGCTCAGTATTACCGGGTTCTATCCCAAGGACATTCTGCCATTGACGAGCGACGGTAAGTTTATACTTGCCGGCGGCAGCGTTCTGCAGGTGGATGAAGATCAGCGTGAAACGCTTTTGGCCATGGTGCGTCAGGAGCAGAATGGAAGAGCGCTGTTTGAGTTTCCGCCCAAGGATACAGAGCGGGTGGTTGACGAGGTCATCCCTGTGCTGAAGATGATTGGCGTAGTGGAACTCTCGGATGAACTGGACCGGCTTCTGGAACGCAGACCTCTGGTGGGAAAAGTGTATCTGGACCGTGCCGGCAAAAATGTGGTAGCCGAAACGGTGTTTGTATACGGAGACCGGGAAATCAATCCATTTAAACCCTATGAAGTTTCCCAGACTTTTCAGCGCGGGCAGAAGATGCTTCTCAGAGACGCCGAAGGAGAACGCAGGATTCTGGATACACTCGCCATGGCCGGGTTTTCCATCAGTCAGGGCCGGGTATACCTATCCAACCAGGAAGCCATTTACAGTTTTGTATCGGAAGGCGTGCGTCTTCTGCAGCAGATCTGTGAAGTATATCTGAGCCGTGATTTCAAGAAGATGACGCCCAGAAGGCCTTCTCTGCGGGGCAAGGCGGGTATCCAGGGCGGCTATCTGCGGCTGACCTTTGAAGGCGATACCAAGGCGGATGCGGAAATCCAGGGCATTATGGAAGCACTTTCGAGAAAGAGAAAGTATTTCCGGCTGAAGGACGGCACATTTCTCGATCTTACCGATATGGATGAATGGCAGCCTGTGGCGGAGTATCTCACGGACGCTGTCATACAGGAGGAAATCCGCCAGGGTGAACGTGACAGCATTCAGATCCATGCGTACCGTTCTTTCTATGTCGCTGAGCTTCTGAAGCATGCAGGCGTGGAAATTCCCATGGATGAAGAGCTCACCCAGATGGTCCGGGTGCTGGGCGGGGAAGATGTATGGGAAAAGAAGATTCCTGATTCCATACATCTGTGGCCGTATCAGGAGCGCGGATTCCAGTGGATCTGTTCTCTGGACGAAATGCACATGGGCGGAATCCTTGCCGATGACATGGGTCTTGGAAAGACGGTCCAGGTGATCTCCGCTGTGGTTGCCTGCAGTGCGGAAAACGATATCTCGCTTGTCGTATGTCCCACATCCCTGACGTATAACTGGCTGAGTGAGCTGAACCGGTTTGCTCCGGAACTGAAGACGGTTGTGCTTTCGGGAACCGGAAATCAGAGGAATCAGACACTGTCCATGATCCGGGAGGGCAATCACGCGGGCATACAGGTTTTGATTGTTTCCTATCCTCTGATCCGCAGGGATATTGATCAGATGACGGATATTCCGTTCCATTTTGTGATTCTTGACGAAGCCCAGCAGATCAAGAACTCGGGAAGTGCCGGCGCCGCTGCGGTCAAACAGCTGACGGCGCAGAGCCGGTTTGCACTGTCCGGGACCCCTGTGGAAAATCATGCAGGCGAACTCTGGAGTCTGTTCGATTTTGCGCTTCCGGGATATCTGGGCTCCCTTTCCGGCTTTCTCAGGAAGTATCAGGATGGAAACCGGATGGCGGAACTGCGGCAGAAAATCCGCCCGTTCCTGATGCGCCGTCTGAAAAAGGATGTGCTCACGGAACTTCCGGACAAGATGGAAACACTACGGATTGCGCAGATGACGCCGGAACAGGAAAAGGTATACCGGGCTGCGAAGCTGCGCGGATATCAGCGCATGGAACAGATCATGAAGGAAAAGGGATTCAGCCGCGGGCGCATGGACGTGCTCAGCGTGATCACGGAACTTCGGCAGATCTGCTGCCATCCGGCGCTTGTGCTTGACAATTATTCGTATTCATCGGGTAAAATGGAGCTTCTGATGGACATGCTGCCTGAAGCTCTGCAGCAGGGAAGGCGGATTCTCCTCTTCTCGCAGTTCACAAGCATGCTGCGGATTCTGCAGAAGCAGCTGGAGGCGGAGGAGATCCGGTGTCTGTACCTGGATGGTCAGACGCTTCCGGAAGAGCGAATGCATTTATGTCAGCAGTTTAACCAGGGCGAAGGCGATGTCTTCCTGATTTCGCTGAAAGCAGGCGGAACAGGGCTGAACCTTACCGGAGCAGATATGGTGATTCACTATGATCCCTGGTGGAATCCGGCTGTGGAAGACCAGGCGACGGACCGGGCACATCGTATCGGTCAGAAGCATAAGGTGGAAGTGATCCGTCTTCTGACGCACGGTACCATTGAGGAGCAGGTCGTGGAGCTGAGCAGGAACAAGAAGCAGCTCTTTGATCAGCTGATTGAAGCCGGAGAGGAAAACCTTTCCAGTCTCAGTGAGGATGCGATCCGTGCACTGTTCTCGGATATGGAGGAAGAGCTGGGGGCGATGGAACAGTGAATCTGCAGGTGATTGCACGGATTCATACGCCGTTTCAGGACAAGTTTGGGATCCCCAGGCAGAGTGGGCTGGTGCAAGGCTGCCAGTCCACTATTGTATTTGAGGAGCCTTACAGAGTGGAGGAAGCGCTTCGGGGAATCGAACAGTATTCCCACCTGTGGCTTCTGTTTATCTTTGACCGGAATCATCAGACGGGGTGGTCGCCGACTGTGCGTCCGCCGCGGCTTGGCGGGAACCAGCGCATGGGTGTGTTTGCCACGCGTTCGCCATTTCGTCCGAATCCCATTGGGCTGAGCAGTGTGCGTCTGCTTAAGGTACGCCGGACTGCGGAATATGGCCTGGTGCTGGATGTGGACGGCGCGGATCTGGCTGATGGAACCCCGATTGTGGACATAAAGCCCTACCTTGCCTATGTGGATGCGCATGCAGACGCCCGGGACGGCTTTGCAGGGGAAGTCAGGGAAAAAGCACTGGAGGTGGATTTCCCGGAAGCACTTCTTCAGCTGATCCCGGAAAACCAGAGGCAGGCCGTACTTGGCATACTTGCACAGGATATCCGTCCGGGGTATCATCATGATGCGGACCGGGTATATGGATTTACCTATGATCACAGGAATATCCGGTTCAGCGTGGAGAATGACTGTGTACATGTGCTGAGCGTGGAAGAGGAGAAGCAGAGTGGAAACAATTGAGAGGATCTGCGATTCGGTCAGGTTTACCAGGGAGCAGCGGCGAACGGCCGAGGAAGCCATGGAAAAGCTGATTGCAGGCTGGGGGTATCCGGTGCGGATTGAGGGAGACGGGAGAAACCATCGCCAGATTGTGGTGGGCGATCCTGAGCACGCAGGCATCATGGTGACAGCCCATTATGATACCCCGAGCCGGAAACTGATGCCCGGGCTGGAAATTCCGCTCAATCCGGTATTTCATGGCCTTTACCAGCTGATATGCGCTGTTGTCTACATGATTCCGGCTCTTGTCGTCATGCTTCTGGTGACGCAGCTGATCCGGAATCCTCGAATCGGCCTTGCAGCGTTTCTCATCTGCTATGTGCTGACCCTTGCTGCGCTGAGGAATGCGGCGGCTAACCGGAATAACCGGAACGCTTCCTCCGGACTGAAGGCGGTGCTGTGTCTTCTCAAGTCCTTGCCGGAAGAAAAGCGCAGTCATCTGTGCACGGTGCTGTTTGATGACGGGGAAAAAGGCCACAGGAGTGCCCGCGAATTCGGCATGACGCATCCCAGAGAACAGCATATGCGGTTTTCCATATGCCTTGACAGAGTGGGCAGGGGCAGTCATCTTCTGCTCATTGCCTCGGATCAGGCGCAGAAATGTATGGGTTTCGGGCGCCTGAAGCGGCTGGTGGAGGAAAACACGGCGATGCATGGCCGGGTAGCAGACAGCCGGCGCTGTGTCATGAGCCGGGATGCCCGTCTGTTCCGGTGCGGGTGCCAGATTACCGTGCTGGAAAAGAAGCTGCTTGGTCTTGTGCATTCCGCTCTTAATACGCCAGGAGATAATGTATGCGAGGAAAACTGCATCTCCCAGGTAGTCCTGCTCATGCGGAATCTTTTGGATGCAGTCGAATGAACCATCCCGCATTGTCAGTCAACTTAAGATTGACGATGCGGTTTTTTTCGCATAAAATACAAGGTAACGAAGTAGGTTGAGGAGGGCATAAAGATGGCAAACGCACAGAATGCAAAAGCGCTGTTCTGTTATGCATACAGGCCCCTGATGCCCATGGGCGGACCGCGGGACGGCGGTTTTACCGTGAATCTTTACGATAATGACATTCTTCTGTTTCAGTGCTATGACCGGGATCGCAGAGTGACCTCTGAAATGCAGTTCGCGCTTTCTGCCACTGTCCGAATGCGGTACCTGCATATGGTTCAGGCCAGTGCTCAGTGGCTGGGCGGTGTGCGTCCGGTGCTGAAATGCACGGGGGCAAGGTACGTTTCCCAGTTTGGGTTTGACCAGTTTTCCATGATTCAGGTGGAAGACATGGAGCAGCTCATGAATATTGGGTTCCGGTCGCATCGCGGCCATTATACGCGGATGCTGTATAACTTTTTTGAAGACATTTCCACCATGATGCTGGAATCCGGTATTGACCTGCGGCTGGACGGGTTCAACTGGGATCCGAACCAGATTCAGCCAATGGAGATTCCGCGCAGCAGGCGGATCAAGAAGAGTAGCTGAGTTGAGGAAGGGATGATCGTATGTACAGCAGTCAGAGAAAGCAGTGGCTCGCGCATCCAGGCATGCCGGACGAACTGAAGGAAATGATGCTTCGGATGGATGCCGAGGAAGCCAATGACTGTTTTTACCGGGATCTTGCGTTTGGAACAGGCGGTCTCCGTGGTGTTCTCGGCCCCGGAAGCAACCGAATGAACGTGTATACCGTTTATCAGGCAACGCGGGGGCTGGGACGGTATATTCTTTTTTCGTCCAGGAATCCTGCCTGCGCTGTTTCCTATGACAGCCGGATTCATTCCAGGGATTTTGCCGAGCTGACGGCGGCCGCGCTGGCTGAAATGGGCATCCGGGTTTATCTCTATCCGCAGCTGATGCCGACGCCCATGCTGTCCTATGCTGTGCGGTACTTGGAATGCACTGCCGGTGTCATGATCACGGCCAGTCATAATCCGGCCAAGTTCAACGGATACAAGGTGTACGGACCGGACGGATGCCAGATTACGCTGGAAGCGGCCAACACGATCCAGGAGCTGATCGGCAGGGAAAAAATCCTGGTGGAGCGTCTCCCGGATTTCCCGGCAGCACTGGAAGCCGGCATGGTTACCTACATCACGGATGATCTCGTGGAATCCTACTATCAGATGATCAATTCCCTGCGGATTCATCCCGTGGACACAAGAATTCATGTGGTCTATTCCCCGCTTAACGGCACCGGGAATGTGCCCGTCCGGGAAATGCTCCGGAGACAGGGCAATGTGGACCTGGAAATCGTGGAAGAACAGGAAAAGCCCGATGGGAATTTCCCCACGGCACCGTACCCGAACCCGGAAATCCGGGAAGCCATGGAGCTTGCCATCCGCAAGACGGTGGAGACAAAGGAGGATTTCTGCTTTGCGGGGATGAAGTCCAGCTGATCAGCGGCAATGATATGGGTATCCTGCTTCTGGACTATATCCTGTCGCATCGCAGGACGGATGCGGGCAGTCTGCCCCCTGTGGTGGTGAAAACCATTGTTTCCACGGACATGGCTGCTGCGGTGTGCAGTCATTACGGCGCAGAGCTCCGGAACGTGCTCACCGGATTCAAGTTTATCGGGGAGCAGATCGGTCTGCTCGAAAAAGAAGGCCATGTGGAACGGTATGCGTTCGGCTTTGAAGAAAGCTATGGCTATCTTTCCGGGACATCGGTGCGTGACAAGGATGCCGTGAATGCCGCGCTGCTGGTGTGCGAGATGGCCGCCAACCTGAAAGCGGAAGGAAAAACCATGCTGGACCGGCTGAGTGAACTCCGCGAGACATATGGGTATTATGCGCAGCGCCTGCTGACGTTTGCCTATGAGGGCGAAGCCGGGGCACAGACCATGGAGCGGATCATGCAGGGGCTGCGGATGCCGGTGGATGATCAGAAAGAGGTTCTCTGGCACGGTGCCGAAATGATCGATTATCTCCATGATGAGACCGGGCTTCCCAAGAGCGATGTGCTCAGTTTCCGGCTTTCCGACGGGAGAAAGATCATTGTGCGTCCGTCTGGAACAGAACCCAAACTGAAAGCCTATCTGTTTGCTTCGGATGTCAGTCAGGAGAAAGCGGAAAAGCGTCTGGATGATCTTGAACGCATAACACGGGAGCGCTGCACGGCGTAAGAAACGGATACAGAGAAGATGGTCAGGTTGCTGATCATCTTCTTTTTTCATTTGGAAAATCTCTTTTTTTTGCCCTGTAATTCTGATAGAATAGACTGATTCACTGCACGGGAGGTGAGCGGTTTGAGCAAGATGTGGCTTCCGGACGAACAGACGCTTGGCAGAATGATCGGCATGGGCAATCTATTCCAGGGCGAGTCACTGGTCAGCAGGGGACGCGTGGTGCGCTGTGAAACCAGAAGAGGATTCGACCGGGTGGACATTCAGGCCTCTGTCATGGAGAGCGAGCTCTACCGGGTTTCCATGCAGTTCATGGATTCCAGAAGCATTACATATTCCTGTACCTGCCGCGCTTTTCGTTCCACACCCCTGTGCCGTCATGGGGCGGCGGTGATTCTGTATTATCTCCGGCACCCGGAAGTTCAGCCCGGAAGCGAAATCATGATCACCGATGACGGTGTCCGGAAACTGATGGACCGTTTTCTGGAAGCCGGCGAGGGCATGTATCCTGTACTGGATGATGAAGAGGAACTGTCCGGCGCAGACGGGCAGGCGCAGGATCTGCACCTGTATATGGAGCTGGATCCGGTTTCCCTGGTCTCACTGAAGAAGGAAGCGGAAGAGAGAACCGGGAGCCTGAAATTTGCGTTTCTGATTCAGGAAGGTGCCGGCAGAAGTTATCTGGTGAAAAATCCGCTGGAACTGATCCGGGGGTTCCGGAACCGCACAGCGGTCATGTACGGCAAGAAAACGCGGATTGAGCATGATGCATCACATTTGGACGCAAGGTCCAGAGAATTACTGAAGATCCTGACTGCTCAGGTGGAAAATGATGAGGCAGTCCTTCAG
>CACYNZ010000212.1 GCA_902775835.1 uncultured Eubacteriales bacterium
GGAAGCGGAGCTGACATGTGACACGACAGCGACCGTATGCAGCGCTGCCATGCTTTCTGAGAAGATTGCGTATCTGGAGATCATCAGCCTTGATGAGAGCGAAGCGATAGAAAAGGCAGTGGCTTTCCTTGCGGAAAGCAATCCGGAAGTGATGATTGTGGACCTGCGCGGAGCGATCGGCAATGACATGGACGTGACTGCGAAAGTGGCCGGCGCACTGCTTGGCAATGTGGAAATCGCCAAATGCCAGGGCAAGCAGGGTGAGCCGGAAGTGGTAAAGGCTGAGGGCTCCGGGCTGGATATCGGTTATGTCGTGCTTGTGGACCAGTATACATCCGATGGCGCCGAGATTCTTGCCCAGGCGCTGAGAGAAGCCAAAAAGGCCCCACTTGTGGGAGAAACGACCTTCGGCAATACGCCCAAGCTGACCTGGTATGACCTGAACGATGATCTGATGTGCCTTGCCACTGCGCGCTATCTCAGCGCGGAGGGTGTGGAGATCCACATGAACGGTCTTGAAGTGGACACTGAAGTTGAACGCAGTGAAGACGATGACGCAGCGGATGAGGATAGTCAGCTGAATGCTGCATTGGAACTGGCTGAAAAGATGACGGGAGAGGAGGAAGACTCATGAAATCCATGACTTTGTGGCTGACAATGATTCTTCTGGTATGCTGCCCTGTCTGTCAGGGAATGGCAGAATCCCCCGAGGATGCAGTGGAAACGGATGTTACGCCGATGGTGAGCCTTCCATCCTTCATGGTGGAGGAATACAGATCGATTGCGGATACGCTGGATCTGGTCAGTCTGGTGCAGGAAGGATACTTTGGTGAAGTGGCTGAGGAAGATCTTCTGGAAGGCGCTGTGGCCGGCATGCTGGCAAGCCTGGGAGACCCGTATACCTTCTACTATACACCCGAAGCCTATGCCGAAATATGGGAAGAAGATGAAGGGGAATACGCCGGTATCGGTATTCTGATTTCGGCAAACTATCAGTCCCAGATCTGTACCTGTATCCGCACGTTTACAGGCAGTCCCGCAGAGGCGGCCGGAGTCCGGCGCGGAGATATACTCTACATGGTCGAAGACATGAAGGTCAATGCTGACAACCTCACTGAAGCGGTGGACATCATGCGCGGAACCCCGGAAACAGATGTGCATGTGACATTCCTCCGGGACGGGGAGGAGATCCATACAACGATTACACGCGCGATCATCAATGTCACCCGGGTTGAATGGGGTGTGCTGGAGGACAATATCGGGTATATCTGCCTGTATGAATTTGCAGGAGACTGTGCGGAGAAGTTCCAGCAGGCGGTCGACGAACTGACAGCCCAAAATGTTCAGGGCATCATCATTGATCTCAGAGACAATCCGGGCGGTTGGGTGGATGCTGCTCAGTCCATGGCAGACATCTTCCTGGACGAGGGCCTGATCTTTTACAGCCAGTATAAGGACGGATATCAGGAACGCGCGTATTCCAAGGATGGAAAGGTGGACCTGCCATTGGTCATCCTTGTGAATGAGAACAGTGCCAGTTCTTCTGAAATTCTGACCGGTGCGCTACAGGACCGGGCGAATGCGACCGTGGTCGGCGTACAGAGCTATGGCAAGGGAATCATTCAGGCTGTGATGCCGCTTGGCAGGGAAGGTGCCGGCATGCAGATCACCTTTGCGCAGTATTTTACGCCCAATGGAAATGCTGTGCATGGTATCGGCATTACACCGGACATCACGGTTGAACTGGATGAGAATGATGACGGCATTTATGAGTTCGGCGATCTTGCGGATCCGCAGCTTCACTGCGCTGTGGAGACGATGCAGAAAAAGATTGCGGCGCAGTAAGAAAATCGCGGAAAGAGTGATGCACACTCTTTCCGCGATTTTCCATACTCAGACACGATGATGCAGACGGATGATCACCGGGCATCCTCGAACTCGTAGTCTTCAGAACAGGCTTCAAAATAATAGAACACCGTTTCGGATTCGGATTCGTCCTCCACATAGGTGAGGAACTCTTCGCCATCTTCTTCCTCAACCCGGAACACAAGAAGTGCTTCTTCATCCTCGCTGTCCTGAAGAAGAACATAGGTGATATCATTCATGATCACGCGGCCCACTGCCTGAAGATCCACGCTGTCGCCATCGTCGAGGGGGAGCGTATAGATGGAGTGGTCTTCAAGAATCTGATTTGGCATGGCTTCAACCTCCCAATTCACATTGTGCACATGATAGCGATATGGATAGAGGTTGTCAAACGGATGCGCTGTATTTCGGGAAAACAGAGCCGCGTACCCGGAGGGAATGAATTTTTTCTTTGGAATCCCTTGCAGAGCATACCGCGTTGTGATAAAATCGCGTTTGTGACAACGGGCGGTCCGCTGTTCGGAACGTGCACATTGTGCAGAAGCCGAATACGAACGTCTATGAAGGAAGGAGGATCCGAAAGATGAGCGAAATTATCCGTTCTATTGAAGCAAAGCAGCTTCGGAACGATCGTCCTCAGTTCAACGTTGGCGATACTGTCAACGTGTGGGTCAAGGTCGTGGAAGGTTCCCATGAGCGTCTTCAGGCGTTCGCCGGTACCGTGATCGCCAAGCGCAATGGCAGTGTTCGTGAAACGTTCACTGTGCGCCGCGTTTCTTATGGCATTGGTGTGGAGCGTACTTTCCCGCTGCATTCCCCTCGTGTGGACCACATTGAAGTACTGCGCAAAGGCAAGGTTCGCCGTGCCAAGCTGTACTATCTGCGTGATCTTCAGGGCAAGGCCGCGAAGATCAAAGAGATCAAGCGCGTGTAATTGCACACAGAGGAACTGGACAGGTTCAGATAAAGCCATCCGATTTTGGATGGCTTTTTCTGCGGAAACACGCGTTTGACATTTACTGGATGCTGTAATAGAATTTCGGTGACACGCAAGTGCTGAAGAATAATGAAACGGTGGTTGATTTGACAATGACTTATCCCATGACAGTTGCAGGTTTGAAAAGGGAACTGCCGTTGTGCAGAGTAAATGACGATCTTTATATCGGTGCGTTTGTGATTTTTGGCGATTGTGAACTGACGATAGCCTGCGCAAAGGAACTGCTGAAAAGAGCGCCCGAATACGATTATCTGATTACCGCAGAGTCCAAGGGAATTCCGCTGGCTTACGAGATGGCAAAACAGCATGGAGACAAGAAATGGATGCTTGCGCGCAAAGGCGTAAAGATCTATATGCAGAATGTGTTCGAGACGGAAGTGCATTCCATCACCACTGCAAATGTGCAGAAACTGTATCTGGACGGCGCAGATGCTGCCCTGCTGAAGGGAAAGCGGATACTGATTGTTGACGATGTCATTTCCACGGGTGAGTCACTGCACGCACTGGAAACCCTGGTGAATGCTGCGGGTGGCAATATTGTGGGCAGAATGGCAATTCTCGCTGAAGGTGACGCGCAGAAGCGCGAAGACCTGATCTACCTTGAAAAGCTCCCGATATTCAATGCCAAGGGAGAAGTCATTGGCTGACTCCGAAAGGGAAGCGTTCCGACTATTCCAAGAGCTATAAGAAAAGCAGCGATCGACGATCGCTGCTTTTTGGTTATTTCCCAGCATTCCTGAGCTTCTGCTGATTCCTCAAAGCCAGGAAAACCATCATCAGGATGGTGCCTATGTAGGGGAAGGTGGCAGTAAGCGTGGGATTGATGATTCCCTGCATTCTCTGGCCGGCCGCATCGATGAAACCGAACAGCAGCGTGGCCAGGTAAACCAGCAGAGGATTGGAACGGCCGAAAATGACGCATGCAACGGCTACATAGCCTTTGGAGGCGGACATGTTTTCTGTAAAGGTGGACAGATAACCGAGGGAAAGATAGGCACCTGCCATGGAACAGAAAAGCCCGCAGAGCAGTGAGGCAAGGTACTTCATGCGTTCAGGGCTGCGTCCGGCACTGCGCAGGGATTCCGGATGCTCGCCGGAGGCATGAAGCCAGAAGCCCTGGGGTGTGCGGTACAGGAAAACCCAGCAGACAATGACCAGCACCAGGGCGAGGATGACCATCAGAGAAATAATCACGGGCGTGGATCCCACCATGCCCAGGTTCAGACTGGGCAGTTTGACCACGCGTCCTGTCTGCGGATGGAAGGATCCGCTCTGTCCGGGAATGGAGCGGAGCATAAACGTGGTCAATGCCTGGGCAAAGATGTTCAGTGCCACACCGATGATAAATTCATCACTGTGGAAGCGTATGACGAACAATCCATAGAACAGGCCGACAAGAGCACCGGACACAAGGCCGAAAACCAGCCCCATGATCCAGGAATCACACAGCCAGGATCCCATGACCGCAGCGAAGGCGCCGATGGTGATCATGCCGTCGATACCGATGCACATCATTCCTGCCTGATCGGTCATAAGGCAGCCCAGTGCGGCCAGGATGACGATGGTTGAGGTGTTCACCGTGTTCAGGAGGGTGCCGAGATTGAAAACTGTGCCCCAATTCATGCTTTCACACCCCCTGACGTTCCGGCTGCAGCTGCACGGCTTGCACGGCGCTTTGCCAGATTGGCAAGTATGCCTTCCTGTGCGGCCATGAAGAAAATAATGATGGACTGAATAATCAGGATCAGTTCACTGGAAATGCCGGTCTGGGACTGCATGGTGATACCGCCGACTTTCAGAATACCGAACAGCAGGCTCATGAGAATGGTGCCGAGAGGACGATACTGCATGATCATGGCCACCAGCATTCCATCAAAGTAGAACTCGTTGGAGAAGTCGGGCTTGAAACGGGTCTGGAGACCGAAGCACTCGAACATGCCGAGCATGCCGCACATGGCACCGGAAATGAGCATGCCGAGGATGCCCAGCGTGGACGCATTGAGTCCGGCAAAGCGGGCAAACCTTTCATTCTGTCCAGTGAGTTTCATCTGGAAACCGACAGTGGTGCGGCTCATCAGGTACCAGACAAGAAGCGTGATGACAGCAATATAGAAAATGCTTTCTGTAAGATTGGAACCGCGGATGAGCTTTGAGAACTGGAAGGTCTTATCCAGAGAGATCGTTCCCTGGGAAACGCCCTTTTCCGCTGTTTTCAGAGGACCGTTGGCCATGTAGGTGCAGAAGAAAATGGCGATGGAATTCATCAGGATGGTGGTGATGACTTCACTGATGCCCATTTTGATCTTCAGAATGGCCGGGATATAGGCGTAGAAGGCGCCGGCCGCGATTGCGATCAGAAGGCAGAGCGGGATGGCCAGCCATGGAGACTGACCGGTAAGGAGGGCACCAAGCCAGCATGAGGCAAGAGCGCCGAGGTACATCTGGCCTTCACCGCCGACATTGAAGATGCCGCCCTGGCTGGCCACTGCGGTGGCAATGCCTGTAATGCACAGCTGGGCGAATTTGTACAGCGTGTTACCGATGGCGCGCTGATTTCCGAAGGCACCGGTGAACATGGCCTGATAGCCTTCAATAGGATTGTGGCCGCTGATCAGCATGATCACTGCGCCGACAAGAAGGGCCAGAAAGATGCTGACAGCCAGGCTCAGGAGATACTGCTTGCGCTGTTTCATGACGGATTCTCCTTTCTGCTGCCTGTCATATAGTAGCCGATCTCATGCTTTTCTATGGAAGCGGGATCGAACTCACCGGTGATCTGGCCTTCATAGATGGTGACCATGCGGTCGCTGAGACGGTAGAGCTCATCCAAATCCGCGCTGACAAGAAGAATGGCACAGCCGCTGTTGCGCTTTTCCATGATCTGGTTATGAATGAAATCCATGGCTCCGATGTCCACTCCGCGGGTCGGCTGGGAGATAATCAGCACAGGTGTGTCAAAGGAGAATTCCCGGGCGACCACCACTTTCTGCATGTTTCCGCCGGATAAAGAGCCGGCGGCGGTGTTGATACCGGCTCCGCGAATATCAAACTCATCATATATGGACTGGGCATATTTACGCATGGCACGTTTTTTGATGTGAAGCCGTCCAATGGAAAACTGAGGCCTGGTCTCTTTGCCCACCAGAAGATTGTCCGTGATATCCGCCTTGGCGGAGATGCCGGTGGAAAGCCGGTCTTCCGGAACATGGGAAAGGCCCAGTGCGCGGATCGCGCCAGGCTTCATGCCGGTGGCGTCCGTGCCAAGGATTTCGACTTTTCCGGAGGAAACCTTGCGCATGCCGGTGATGGCTTCGATCAATTCACTCTGTCCATTGCCTTCAATACCGGCAATTCCCAGCACTTCACCCTTGCGTACTGTGAGGGAAAGCCCTCTTACAGCGGGCAGACCGCGGTTGTCATTTACGTGCAGGTCTGTCACGCGCACAGCAACGCTCTGATCCTCTGTGGGACGGTGATCCAGAGCTTCCATCAGCACGTCTTTGCCGACCATCATGGAAGCAAGAATCCGCTCATCAACCTCAGAGGTATTGCATATACCGATAAGCTTCCCCTGGCGCATGACGCCCACGCGGTCGGAAATCGCCATGACTTCATAGAGCTTGTGCGTGATGATGATCACAGTCATCTGCTTTTTCTGCACGATGGTCCGAATGACATCGAACAGCTCGTCGGTCTCCTGGGGAGTAAGAA
>CACYNZ010000213.1 GCA_902775835.1 uncultured Eubacteriales bacterium
CCATGTCGAAGACCCGGCAGGAAAGACTTCTGAAGGAGCAGATCGAGGAGATTACTCAGGGAATTCAGGAATTGAAATTCATGCGCGGCGAGCAGTTTTCCATTAAGCAGATGGAACGCACGAAAAAGCAGCTGGAAGGCCGTCTGCGGAAGCTTCAGGCGGAAGAGAGGAAGGATGATGTGGTCACATTTGAGGAACTGGGCGTGGACCGGCTCTTTGTGGATGAGGCACACGCCTACAAAAACCTCTTTCTGACAACGAAAATGCGGAATGTCGCAGGTCTTTCCACATCTGAAGCGCAGAAATCCACCGACATGTTCCTGAAATGCCGCTATATGGATGAGCTGACCGGAGGACGCGGTGTCATCTTCGCTACCGGTACACCAATAAGCAACAGCATGACGGAAATGTACACCATGCAGCGGTATCTGCAATATGGAACGCTTCAAAGGAATAATATGACCCACTTCGATGCATGGGCTTCCACCTTTGGTGAGACGTCCACGGCGATTGAGCTGGCTCCGGAAGGGACGGGCTACCGGGCACGTACCCGGTTCAGCAGGTTCTTCAACCTGCCTGAGCTGATGTCCATGTTCAAGGAAGTGGCGGATATTAAGACCGCTGATCAGCTGGATCTGCCGACTCCGACACCGCACTATGAGACGGTCGTCGTGCAGCCTACGGAAATCCAGAAGGCCATGGTGCAGAGCCTGTCGGAACGTGCCGGAAAGGTGCACTCCGGCAGCGTTGATCCGAGAGTCGATAACATGCTGAAGATCACCAGCGACGGACGAAAACTGGGATTGGATCAGCGCCTGATCAATCCGCTGCTGCCGGATGATCCGGGCAGCAAGGTCAATGCCTGTGTTAATAACATCTTCCGCATCTGGCAGGATGGCGCAGATGAGAAACTGACGCAGCTGGTATTCTGCGATATTTCCACACCGAAAGGTATGGAGAGGACAGCGCAGCCGCCTGAACCGGAAGCGTCTGATACTTTGAAGGAAGATGATGAAATGCCGCCGCTGGAGCCGGTCGATGATGAGACGGAGCTCTCCGGGGTATCCAGCAATGCGGTCGAAAGTAATTTTAACGTGTACGAGGATATCCGCAGCAAGCTGATTGCCCGCGGCGTGCCTCCTGAAGAGATTGCGTTTATTCATGATGCCAGCACCGAAGTGAAAAAGAAGGAGCTGTTCGCCAGGGTACGCGCTGGTCAGGTGCGTGTGCTGATTGGAAGCACGGCCAAGATGGGCGCGGGTACCAACTGTCAGGATCGGCTGATTGCCCTGCATGACCTGGACTGTCCATGGCGTCCCGGTGATCTGGAGCAGCGCTCCGGCCGAATCATCCGTCAGGGCAACATGAATCCAGATGTGCAGATCTATCGCTACGCCACAGAGGGAACTTTCGACAGCTACCTCTGGCAGACGGTTGAGAACAAGCAGAAGTTCATCAGCCAGATTATGACCAGCAAAAGTCCTGTTCGATCCTGTGAGGATATCGATGAGGCTGCGTTGTCCTATGCGGAAATCAAAGCTCTGTGTGCCGGCGATCCGACCATCAAGGAGAAGATGGATCTGGATGTGGACGTGGCGCGTCTTCGCCTGATGAAAGCAGATCACCAGAGCCAGCAGTACCGGCTGGAAGACAGATTACTGAAATTCTTCCCGCAGGAGATCGAGCGGAATCAGGGATATATCCGCGGCTTTGAGCAGGATCAGGCGACGGTCGCAGCCCATCCGCTACCAGAGAAAGACTTTATTGGAATGACCATCGGCGGTGAGACCTACTCGGAGGCCAAGGATGCCGGCGAAGCGATCCTGGCAGCCTGCAGGCAGGTGAGCAACGAGAAAGAACATGCTCTCGGTGAGTATCGCGGCTTCTCCATGAGTGTCATGTATAATCCCATGTCGCAGATGTATCAGCTGACGCTGAAAGGCGCGATGTCTCATCAGGTGGAGCTGGGTTCTGATCCGCGCGGTAACATAACAAGGATCGACAATGCGCTGGCTGCTATTCCGAGGCGTATGGAGATTGTGGAGAACAGGCTGAATGAGCTGAATCAGCAGATGGAGACGGCCAGAACTGAACTGACCAAGCCCTTTCCGCAGGAAGAAGAGCTGCGATCCAAGAGCGCACGTCTGGCGGAGCTGGACGCAAAGCTGAATCTGGATCGTCCCGCTGCACAGGCTGAAAAGAAAAAGGCGGAACAGGAACGGTGATGTGAATGACGCTGTTTGAAAAAGTCAAATCCAATGTAACCACTCTTCAGGCTGCAGAGCGTTACGGTCTGAGGGTGAAGCGCGGGGGCATGTGCAGATGCCCGTTTCACAATGATAAGAATCCAAGTATGAAGGTTGATAAACGCTTTCACTGCTTCGGGTGTCAGGCGGATGGTGATGTGATTGATTTCACCAGCCGCCTTTTCAATCTCACGTTAAAGGCATCAGCGCTGAAGCTGGCTGATGATTTCGGAATTCAGCATGACAGCAGGCAGCCGAATGTCCCGGTCAGAAAGCAGCATATCGTGAGTGATCAGGATGTTTTTCTTCATAAAGTGTCTTACTGCTATCAGGAGCTTGCGAGCTATCGGAATCTGCTGTTGCAGTGGCAGCAGCAGTATGCGCCGAAGACTCCGGATGAGGAACCGCATCCGCGTTTTATGGAAGCCGTCCGGAATCTGGAAACAGTGGAATATGATCTGGATCTGCTGCAGGGCGGCGAAGAACAGGAAAAGAAGGAAATTGTGAAAGACTTTCTCTGGGATGAGCAGAAACAAAGGGAGGCCATCAGTATGGAGCCTATGGTAAAAACGCCGGTCTACCATCAATCAGCGGCTTATGCGCGGGAGCATGGTGAACTGGAGCAATACAGGCAGTCGCATCGCGCCAATCTTGACTGCAAACGATATATAGAGAAAACAGTCTCAGAGCACTTTGACGGGATGCGCCTGGAGCGCAAAGCCGCGCCGGAAGTCATTGAACGTTTCGGTGCAGAGCGTGTCGCACTGGTACTTGCGGCGACAGTCCAGACAAAATCCTGGGATGGCCGCTTCTCTGCATTGAATAAAGACTGGGCATTCAGCTTTGACTTCCCAGGTCCTGTCAATGAGTCGGGCTTTGACCGCCGGCATGATTATGCTGTGGAAACGCATCCTGCCGTGCTGGATGGATTCATCAACCTGGTGCGTCAGGAGATCAGAGCCATGGAGCATCCGATTGAAAAGAACGCAGCTGAAGTGAAGAAAGCACTGAATTCTGTCAAGCCAGCAAAAAAGAAAGGGCACGACATGGAACGATGAGGAGGGACCGGGATGGACGAAAAGAAGTTTGCGGTCATGCTGACCGATACACAGGAAATCAAAATGCTGGAATGTGATCCCCAGGAAGAGCTTTTCGAGATTGCCAGAGGCACCATCGGCTGTGAATGGATCGAACTGGTGGAGACTGAACCTCTGGCACAGAAGGGCTACCTGATGCTGCTCGATGAGGAAGGCAAACTCAAAAAGGGGCCGGTCTCCATCAACTGTCTGGCCAGCGATCTGTATGGCGCTGACCGTCATGGAGACGCTATCGTCGGGAATGTAATGATTGTTCGTGCTGAGGACGAACGCCTCACGCTACTGACAAAGGAAGAAGCAACGGTTCTGGCTGCCGGACTTGAAGCGAAACGTGATCGGGCTGTTGAGAAAATCTCGGCTGCATTCGGTCTGAAACCAATCGTGAAGCCTGAACTTGAAATCGTGGACTTGTCCCGGCGACAGAGTTGCAGGCAGAACAGCATGGAGCGATAATGATCATGACGGAGAACAACAACCTGATTCGTCACAGCTTCGTTACGACAGAGACTGAGAATGAAGTGATTCAGAAGAAGATGAAGCTCTTCGGAATCAGAAACAAATCTGCATTCTTCCGGGCGATGATTCTGAACGGCTATATGCTGAAGCTGGATCTTCCGGAAATCAGGGAGACAATCCGACTGCTGAAGAACCTGACGAACAACGTGAACCAGATCGCTAAAAGCCTTCATGAGCATGGTTCGGTTTACGAAACAGAGATTGACGACATTAAACAGCGGGTTGATGAGATCTGGATTATCTTCAGGAAAATCCTGGCACGGCTAGACCATGCGGATGATTAGGAGGAACGGAAATGATGAAGCGCACACTGAGAATCGCACTGACACCCTTCATGTTGATATCAAGGCTGGTGCTTGGGCTGGCGGCCTTTATCTCTTCTATTGCCTCAGCGGTCATTGGCTTGGCGGCTGGCCTGTTCGCTGTTCTTTCTGTCATTGAGTTTGCCATCGGCTACTGGCAGAACGGTATCGCTTTCATGGCGCTTGCGCTGCTGGTCAGTCCGATCGGACTTCCGGCGATTGCGAACTTCCTGCTGAACAGAATAGATCACATTCTCGGATTCTTTGAAGGACTTCTCTGCTGATGATCAGCAGCAATACCGCGGCGGTTTGTGTAAATCACAGATCGCCGTTTTTCTATTTATGGAGGGATACATGGCAACGACACGCATTATTCCCATGCATATCAACAAGGGCAAAACGATTGCGCAGTGCATGAAGGCGCGGATTGATTATGTAAAGAATCCGGACAAGACAGAGGACGGAGAGTATATTTCATCCTATGCATGCGCACCGGAATCAGCGGATCACGAATTCCTGATGGCACGGGACGAGTACATGAAGAGGACCGGCGGCGGAAAGAAAAAAGAAGTGATTGCGTATCAGCTCCGCCAATCTTTTAAGCCGGGAGAAGTATCGGCGGAGGAAGCAAATCAGATTGGCTATGAGCTGGCGGAGCGCCTTCTTCATGGAGAGCACGCCTTCATTGTGGCGACACATACAGATCAAAAGCATATACATAATCACATTGTTTTCTGCGCAACGGATCTGGACTGCTCTCATAAATTCAGGAATGTGTGGAACTCCAGCCGTCTTGTAGCGGAGATCAGCGACAGGCTTTGCCGTGAACATCATCTTTCTGTCGTTCAGAATCCGCAGAACAAGACGGTTTCGTATAATCGCTGGGAAGGAGATCAATCCAGACTGACCAGCCGGGACAGTCTCCGAATTACGATTGATGAAGCGCTGAGAATGCAGCCTGATGGATTTGATGCATTCATCCAGATGATGGAAGAAGCAGGATGCTGGATCAAACGTGGCGCTCATGTCAGCATCAAGCCGCCTGGCGGAGAACGGTATATTCGTCTTGACAGCCTCGGGGCGGAATACTCTGAAGCAAAATTGAGACAGGTGATCGATGGCAATCATGTTCACATTCCGAAAACTCCAAGGAGCGAATACAGCTACAGTCAGGTGAAACGGCTGATTGATGTTGAAGCGAAGCTCCGTGAAGGAAAAGGCAAAGGCTTTATGATATGGGCAGAGCGAAACAATATTGAGGCTAAAGCCCAGTCGATCATTTTTCTGAAAGAGCATAACATCGGATCCATCGAAGAGCTGGAAGACCAGATTGATATGTTACGCAAAAAGAGAAACGATCTTCAATCCGCGATCCGCGAAAAGAAAAACCGTATGAAAGAAATCAACGAATTGCGGCAGGCAATCCGTGATTACCGGCGGACGAAAGATGTATATGCGCAGTATAAAGCTTCCGGCTGGTCTCCAAAATTCTACAATGAGCATCGGGAAGAGATTGAATCACACAAAAAAGCGCAGGCTGTGTATTCCTCTGTTGGAGGAAAGATGCCAACGCTGAAGGAGCTTTCTGCTGAATACGATGCTCTGAAGGTGGAGAAAGTAAACGATGATGTGGCCCTGGAAGAACTGAAACCGCGGCTCACAACCCTGAATCATATCAAGTATAATTTTGATGTTCTGGAACGCGACTACCTGCCAGAAGAGAAAGATCTTCGCCGGGAAGAGCATAAAGAAAGATAAAATGGCTCCTGTATCAGAAACCGCTTACGCGGCGAACTGGCTTAGGGGCCATTCTTTTTTTATTTCGGGCGAAGCTAAGAGGTCGGATGACGCAGGAAAACGACACAACCACAGAGCGCAAGCTCTGGTTTTCAGGGGCTTGGGGGCGGAGTCTACCAACAAGCTTTTGCAGAAGTTATTAACTCTGCATTGCTTGCGAAGTTTTGCTGAAAATCGCTTCCCCTAACCTTCAGTCATAATGGTTTTGAATTCTCTGCCTAGTTCTCTCTTTTGCTATTTTGATATCCTTCTGGATCTGTAAACGTCTTTCTCTCATGATAACGAGAATCTTCCTATTGTATAGCTTGGCTTCTGGGAATGCCTTCATTGTGCGGCGCACAAGAGCTGATTCTTCAGCCAATACAGCTCGAACTTCATTGGTTATTCTTTCGGTGCTGTCACCATTGAGCTTGCCTGCATGAATGCGGATTTTGATAAGGGTGATTGTTGATACAATGATATCAGCTACAAATATTGATATGAGAGAAAAGCACGTTATCTGAATCGCTTTTTCTGAAAGATGATCAAAACAGGAAAACATTACAGGCGTAATG
>CACYNZ010000214.1 GCA_902775835.1 uncultured Eubacteriales bacterium
CCGGAAAAGGTGCAGGGCATGTATCTGCGGCTGGAGCGGCCCATGCCGGTGTACAGCCGGGGACGCGACCGGTTCGATATCTGGCTCAGCGAATCACCGGACCTTGTGCACTGGGGCGGGTCCGTGCTTCTCTCGGGCGTGGAGGATTTCCCCTATGCGAATGACAAGATCGGGCCCGGGGCCCCGCCGGTGCGCACCGACCGGGGCTGGCTGGTGCTGACGCACGGCGTGGACCTGGACAGGAACCGCGGGAAAAACGGCTGGGAAACGAGCTGGAAGAAACGCTACTGCGCGGGTATGATGCTGCTGGACCTGGAGGATCCGCGGAAGGTGCTGGGCATATACCGTGAGCCGCTGCTGGCGCCTGAAGCGGCCTGTGAAACGGAGGGCGGGTTCCGGAATCATGTGGTTTTCCCCACCGCGGCGGTTCCGGGCACTGACGGGCAGCTGAAGATCTATTACGGCAGCGCGGATACGGTGGTCGCCCTTGCATACGCGCCGGTGGAAAAACTGGTGGACCTGTGCCTTGCGGGCGGTGGGCCGGGGCATGCCGGGCTGTAAGGCGGTCCGGACAGGATTGAAGGAATGCACACAGTTGCGGTACAATGGGCGCGGATGACCGTCTTTTCCCCTCCCGTGTTCATGCCCCGCGCACAGATTCCCTGTTCATGAAAGGAGCATAGCCTATGAAACCCATACCTGAGATTGTCGGGAAAGGACCTGCCGCCACACTGATGGTGGATGGAAAGCCCTTCCGTATGCTGGCCGGAGAAGTGCATAATTCCTCCGCGTCAGACCTGGAATATATGGAAAAGCATGTCTGGCCGGCCTATGAGCGCCTGCATGCCAATACGGTGATTGCACCGGTTTACTGGGAATGCATGGAGCCTGAGGAAGGCGTATTTGACGATACGCTGACCGACGGACTGATCTATCAGGCGCGTGCCCATGGGATGAAGCTCGTGCTTCTGTGGTTCGGGCTGTGGAAGAACTCCGGTTCCACGTATGTGCCGGAATGGGTGAAAACGGACCGGGAGCGGTTCTGGTATGTGCAGGCCCGGGACGGGCGTATGCCGGCGTTTTTCGGCAGTGCCAACTGTGTGATCTCACCGCTCTGCCGGGCCGCCGTAGACGCGGATGCCAGGGCGTTTGCGCATCTCATGCGGCATCTGAAGGAAGTGGACGCGGAGCGTACGGTGATCATGGTGCAGGTGGAAAACGAGATGGGCATTCTGGGCTCGGACCGGGATTACTCGCCCGAGGCGGAAAAGGCCTATGCGCAGGAGATCCCGCAGGCGCTCACGGAAAAGGGCTACGGCCGGGGAACCTGGAAGGACGTGTTCTGGGACCGCGCGCCGGAGCGTTTCATGGCCTGGCATTATGCCAGCGCGGTGGAAAGGATCTGCCGCGCGGGCAAGGTCGAATATGCCCTGCCCATGTATGTCAATACCTGGCTGGAGGAAGCGGCCTGGGTGCCCGGAAAGTATCCTTCGGGCGGACCGCAGTACAGAAACCATGACCTGTGGAGCATTGCGGCCCCGGATGTGGATATCTATGCCCCGGATATTTATGTTACGGACTTCCAGGGCGTATGCGGATCCTATGCGACGGAGGACAACCCGCTGTTTATCCCGGAGACAAGGATGAACGCGGCGTATTTCCTGTACGCGCTGGGCCGGTATCAGGCCATGTGCTTTGCGCCCTTCGGGGCTGAGGACGCGTTCGCGGATCACGCGGACATGGATCCGGAAACGGCCCGGGCGCTGGGGCTGAGTGAGGACTTTTTCACGTCCCAGGCAAGAGCTGGCCAGGCACTGGCCTGCGCGTATGCGCTGGTGCCCGGCATGGAATGCCAGATCCGTAAGGCGGCATCTGAAGGCCGCATGCACGGGTTCATGCATGTACAAGCAAAGGAGGAAACCATACATTTATCCGGCGTGGACGCGCAGATTAGCTATGAGGGGCAGGAAAGCGCGGGCGGCATGATTCTGGAGCTCGGGGAATATGAATACCTGGTGCTGGCCATGAACTGCTCACTGCGCTTTGAGGCGAAGGCACATGGTGTTTCCCTGGACGTGCTGACCAAGGAAGAGGGAAGATATGAAAACGGCGTCTGGAAGCGCGGACGGATCCTCAACGGAGACGAGCGGTATCGGAACCGTTTCGGCGCTGTTCCGGAGCTGATCCGTTTCCGGCTGCTTCCCTATAAAAACTGAAACGGAAGACAAAGGAGACAGGGCATGGCAGACAATCAGGCTTTGAAAGCGCGCGTTCAGGCGTTTGCGGACCGCCTGGCGCGGGAAGATGTGAACATGCACGGATTCATCCTGTCGGTGAACGGGGTGGAAAAGGCAAAGGCCTATTACGCGCCGTTCCGGGAAGGTGAGCCGCACCGGATGTATTCGGTAAGCAAGACCATGACGGCACTGGCTGTCGGGCTTCTGACGGATGCGGGAAAGCTGCGGCTGGACGATCCTGTCTGCGGGTATTTCAGCGACTGGGTGGGACCGGAAACGGACGGGCGCCTTCTGCGCCTTACCATCCGGGACATGCTGCGGATGGCCACCTGCTACCGGAAAACCACGTACCGCGAGCACGTGGATGATAACTGGGCGAAGACCTTCTTCACCTCCGTGCCGACCCACGAGCCCGGTACCGTGTTCCATTACGACACCAGCTGCTCCCAGGTTCTTGCCGCGCTGGTCAGGCGCCTGAGCGGACAGGAAGTAATGGAGTTTCTGGATGACCATTTGTTCAGGCCGGCCGGATGCACGGACAGGCGCTACTGGCTCCGGGATCCTTCCGGATGCTGCCAGGGCGGGTCCGGTCTGTGCATGAGCCTGAGGGATATGCACAGAGTAGCCCAGGTGCTTCTGGACCACGGGCGCGGCATTGTGCCGGCGTGGTTTGTGGATGAGATGAGCCGGAAGCATATCGAAACGCTTTTGCAGACCAATGAGGAGGAACGCTACGGCTACGGCTGGCAGTGCTGGCGGACCCGGGCAGGGTTTGCCATGTACGGCATGGGCGGTCAGCTGGCCATACTGTGCCCGGACAGGGGCGCGCTGCTTTCCACGATTGCGGACACACGGCTGGATCCCTTCGGCGTGCAGCGCATCTACAACGCGTTCTTTGAGGAAATCTATCCGTATATCGGAGAAGAGGACATGGATGCGGAAGAACTGCATCTTCGCGTCCCGGCTGTGCCGGACAGGCCGGAATTTGCCCTGGAGGAAACCGGCTTGTATACTTTTGGGGAGAATCCGCTGGGCCTGCGCTCGCTGCAGCTGAAGCGGGACTGTCTCCTGTATGAGAATGCGCGGGGGGCGGTGCGTCTGCCCTTTGCGCGCGGCGGAAGCCTGGAAATCGTCTATCCCGGATGGGAAGATGTGCCGGCGCTGTCCTCCGGCGGCTGGGTGGATAAACATGTGCTGCGGATCCGCTGCTTTGCGGTGGGGGACGCGCCATGCGGGTTTGACATGCTGGTCTGCTTCCGGGAAAAGTCCGTGACCGTGCAGTGCCGGAAATCCTCCGATCCGGTGACCGAAGGGTATGAGGGCGTGGCCAGCAGCACGAGAGCATGAAAATGTGAGCACAGGAAAAGGGACGGCTGCAGGCTTTGCAGTCGCCCCTTTTTGAACAGGATCAGTCCGGCTGAAGCGCGATCTGCCGGATTTCCTCCTCCTGAACCGTGATGAACAGGGTGCGCTGATGCGTGTAGTGGACATAGCCGGTGGGCGTTCCCGCCGGCTTTTTCACATATTTGCGGAGCGTGTAGTCCACAGGGACGCCGGATGAGTTCCGGCCCTGGGAATACCATGCGGCCAGTCTGGCGGCCTCGAGCAGCGTGCGGTCCGGGAGATCCTTCTCACAGCGGATGATGACATGGCTTCCGGGCATGTCCTTGACATGCAGCCAGGTCTCATCCGGGCGCGCGCCGAGGGTCAGCTTTTCGTTCTGGGCGGAGTTCTTGCCCACCAGGATCTCAATGCCGTCAGAGGACAGATAGCGGTAGGGCCTGGATTTGGGAAGATCGCGCTGCTGCTTGCGGCTGGTGGAGCGCTTGACGTAACCGGTGCGGACCAGGTCCTGACGGATGTCCTCCAGGTCGCTCTCGGTCGCGCATTTGTCCACGTCCAGAAGCGCGCCCTCGAGATAGGTGAGCTCCTCCAGTGTTTTTTCCTTCTGCTCGGCCGCGGTCTGGCGGGCATTGCGCGCCTTCTGGTACTTTTTGAAGAAGCGCTGGGCGTTCTGGACCGGGGTGAGCTGCTCGTCCAGGGGAATCCGGATACTGCCGCCGTTTTCGTCATAGAAGTTGGACAGCGTGATTTCCCGCATGCCTTTCTTGATCTGCCAGAGATTGGCGTTGATGACGTCGCCCATGATCCGGTATTCTTCCATGCGCGCGGCACCGGCGAGTTCTTCTTCCTGAAGGGCAAGCTTGCGTTCGCAGCGCTCAATCTGGGTTTTCAGGATGCGCACCATGGATGCGCTCTTCTGCTGCAGTCGGTCCTTGAGGTCACGGTTTCCGAAAAAGCGTTCCATGGCCTCGGACAGGGTGCGGCATTTCCGCTGCTGGGACGGCTGCTGGGTGAGATAGGGGAAGGCGAAGAAATCCTGACACGTGCCGTCCTCCAGCATCAGGCAGCACGGGCCTTCCAGCTCCGGCAGACGGTTGGCCAGGTCCGCGGCGCGCACACAGGCGTCGTGCACGTCCTCAGGGCGGCCCATGAGGCCGTTCATCACGCGTCCGGCGAGCTCCCGCGCGCTGACGGCGCCGAGGCCCATGATCTCCCTGCCCAGCAGTTTATCCAGAGTAAGACCGGGATCCTGCAGCATGGCAGTTTCCAGGCGCTCGGCAAGCACTTCGCCGGGAATCATCTTTTCCTGGGGCGGCGGCGGGGCATAGGGGAGGCCTGGTATGATCTGACGCACACGGTTCATGTCGGCACTGACATGGCGCGAGGCTTCCAGAATCCGGTCGTCCTCATCGGCAAAGATGAGATTGGAGTGCCGGCCCATCATTTCCAGAATCAGGCGCCGGCGGACATGGTCGCCCATTTCATTGATGGTGTCCAGGTCCACATGGACCACGCGGTCGCCGTTTGACTGGGATACGCTGATGACCCGGGAGCCAAGGAGCTGCTTGCGCAGCATCATGCACATGGCAGGGGGCTCCAGCGGATTGGAGTATGAGACATTGGTGAGATGACAGCGGGGGTTGTTCGGGCTTGCGCAGAGCAGCAGGCGCCGGTTCTCGCTTTCATTGCGCACAAGCACAATAACGGTATCGCGCTCCGGCTGGGTGATCTTGTCCACCCGGCCGCCGCGGAGCATGCGGTCCAGTTCACGGGCAATGAAGCCTGTGGTAATGCCGTCCATGGGCATGGTACATATCCTCCCAAAAACAAGGTTTGTGAACAGTATACCCGGGCAAATCCCCATTGACAAGCACAGGGCTTAGGCGCATAGTAGCAAATGTCCAGTATGACTGGAGAAAGGATGTGCCGTGCATGCGAAGAATGGAACGTTTGAATCGGGGCCTGATCGCTGCCCCGGCAGAAAAAGGCGTATATCTGTCCTGGAGATATCAGGGCGACGAACCGGACGGCATCAGCTGGCGGGTGTACCGCATGCGCGATGTGTGGGAAATGATTGCGGAAATCAGCCCGCATGACGTGCCGCCGGAGAGCAGTTATCCGGAAAATCCTGGCATTGTAAAGAAAGGGACCACCCCCTGCTGCTATCTGGATCCGGATGGCAGGAAAGGGGACCGCTATGCGGTTTCCCCGCTGATTGACGGCGTGGAAGGCTGCTGTGAGATACAGATGCTGCCCATGCTGGAATCCCTGCCCGGAGCGGAGGGCCAGGCCTGGCGCGCGGCCGTGCACCGTATTCCCATGTGCCCCCCGCCGGAACCCGTGCCGCTTGCGCATTTCCGGTACCGCGGTGTATCGGTGGGCCCGGGCTGCAAGCCGGACCCCGCAGCGTTTGAACTGGAAAACGGGGAGGACTGGTACCGGGTGGACATGGACCTGCTCCGGTCCTTCCGTGAACCGTATGAGGCAGGCAACTGCGTGGACGCGGCATTCGTGGAGGATGTGCGCCGGAAGCTTTCCGGATATCTGGGTGAGGAGCTGAATCTGGCATCCGGCCTCAGGGACGGGCGGATTACGCCTGAACTGTATGCTGAGCTTGAACGGGCCTTCATCCGGTATGTGCGTGAGCTGGACAGCGGAGCGAGCCTGCCCTTCGCCATGACGGAGGACGGGGCGGTTGAGACCTCCATGTCTTCCGAGTACAGGACGCAGGATATGAGCGTGGGCGATTTCGACGGGGACGGCGAGTATGAGATCGTGGTGAAGTGGCGGGCGGAAAGCCCGGACCCCATGTTCTCGGATCCCATCTACCGGTCGGATTTCAATCTCAGCGCTCCGGAATACATTGATGTGTACAAGCTGGACGGGCGTCTTCTGATGCGCATTGACA
>CACYNZ010000215.1 GCA_902775835.1 uncultured Eubacteriales bacterium
GGGGTATAGATCCGGGCAAAGCGGGTAATGAATGCCTCGGAGCGGCTCTTGAGACTGGAAGCGTTTTCCACCATCTCGAGAATCCGGGAGGCAGTGGAGGTTTCGAATTCCTTCGTGGTCCGGATGCGGAGCGTGCCGGACTGATTGATGGTGCCCGACAGCACCGGGTCGCCGGGACGGACCGTTCTCGGTACGCTTTCCCCGGTGAGGGCAGAGGTGTCCAGGGAAGAGGTTCCTTCCTCCACCACACCGTCCAGCGGGATTTTTTCACCAGCGGAAACCTGAATCAGGCTGCCGATCTCCACCTCATCCGGGTCCACACGGACGGTGGACTGGTCTTCCTGCAGGAGATTGGCGTAGTCGGGACGGATGTCCATGAGCTGGGAGATATTCCGGCGGCTGCGGCCGACGGCCACGGACTGGAAAAGCTCGCCGATCTGGTAGAACAGCATGACGGCGGCGCCTTCCGCGTAGTCCCCGGTGCGCACTCTTCCCAGGACGATGGCACCCAGGGAGGCGAAAGCCATGAGAAAGTTCTCATCAAACGGCTGACGGTTCCGGATGCCCTTGAAGGCCTTGATCAGAATATCGTATCCGATCACAAAGTAGGGAATCAGGTAAAGAAGGAATTTCACCCACCCGTCCCAGAGTCCGTCCAGGGGAAGGAAATGCAGGATGACCATCAGAACGGCGGAGATCAGGATGCGGGTGAGGACGTGTTTCTGTTTTTTCGTCAATTGGCCCAGCATGGCCGGCGCTTCCTTTCAGAGATCTCAGAAATAGATTTCACATTCGTCTTCCACTTTCCGGCAGTTCTGCAGCACCCGGGGCATGACTTCCTTGGGATCCGCCTGCTCGTCAAAGTGAACAATCATTTTCAGGGTCATGAAATTGACGGTGCAGTCACTGACCCCCGGCGTCTTTTTGCATGCCGCTTCCATTTTCGCGGCACAGTTTGCACAGTCGACCTCAATGGCATATGTCTTCTTCATAACCGCAGCCTCCGTGTTTTTCATTTGAACATATGAACAATCATTCATATGATGGCAAAAGTATAGCATGGGACGCAGGATGTGTCAACGGGCGAAATGCATCTTAGGAAAGAAAATATGCCGGCGGGGGGAAATAATATGAAAGAAAACGGATGCCGGGCGGAAGGAAAGGAGATGCGGCGGCCGCTGAAAGCCAGGGAAAATGCCCGGAACGCACCGGACTGCAGGGGAGGAAAAGGGGATTGCATGCATGCACTGTCAAAACAATGTGCGAACCGGCTGAAAAGCGACCTGATAAAACATTGTATACCGAAAATGCATTTTTGAATCCTCAAAAGTTCATTTTTGTTCTTATTTTGTCTTAAATCGGGGAGAAATTGCATTTTGGGTTGACAAAGGATTTATCTACTTTTACAATGGAGAAAATCGTGAATCGGATATGTTACTCAGATCCGATTCGCAAAATGTCTAGGAGGAAGAGTATGAAAAAGTTTTTGTCACTGGTACTGGTTGTAGCTTTGGCATTGGGCTGCGTCTACACTGCCTCTGCTGAGAAGCTGAGCGTGTATCACGACTATCAGACCACTACCAACGAAATGGAATACTGGCTCATTCAGATGTCCCAGGGCGCCAAGGAACTGAACGTCCTGAACAACTGCATTGATGGTCTGGTATACAATGACAACACCGGTGCTCTTGTCGGACTTGCCGCAGAGTCCTGGGAGCATGATGATCAGTCCGTCGTGTGGACCTTCCATCTCCATGACAACATGGTCTGGGTAGATGCCGAAGGCAACTACAAGGGCGACGTTGTGGCTGAAGACTGGCTGACCGGTCTGGAATGGACCCTGAACTATGCCAAGAACGAAGCCACCAACACCTCCATGGCCTTTGAGACCCTGGCTGGTGCCGAAGAGTACTACAACTACACCAAGGAACTGGCTGAGACCAATCCTGAGGAAGCTGCTGCTCTGACCTATGAAGGCAAGTTCCTTGAGACTGTCGGCATCGAAACTCCCGACGAGTACACCATCGTGTACACCTGCAAGGACTCCACCCCCTATTTCGATTCCGTCGCGACCTATGCCTGCCTGTATCCCATTCCCCAGGGCATGATCGACGAACTGGGCATCGAGGGAACCCGCGCCCTGACCCCCGATAAGATGTGGTATTCCGGTCCCTACACCGTGACCACCTACAATGAAGGCTCTGAGAAGATCCTCACCAAGAACCCCCTGTACTGGAACGAAGACAGCCAGCTGTTTGACGAAGTCGTCATCACCATGGTTGAGTCCGTTGCCAAGGCCTATGAGCTGTTCGACGCCGGTCAGCTGGACCGCGTGGCTCTGGACCAGTCCAACCTGACCACCATTTACAATGATCCCAGCAACAAGTACAACAAGTATCTGGTGGAAGCCCGTCCTACCAAGTATTCCTATCAGATCCATCTGAGTTATGATGTCTGGGAAGAAGACGGCACTCCGGATACCAACTGGAACACGGCTGTTGCCAACGAAGCTTTCCGTCTGTCCTGGTACTATGGCCTTGATCTGACCAAGTATCTCGAGCGCACCAATCCCATCCATCCCTATGTCTGCGCGAACTACGGCTACACCGGCACCGGTGTTGCTGTGAACAGCAAGGGCGTGGACTACGCCACTCTGGTGAACCAGCTGGTCGGCGTTCAGTACAGCGACAGCGAATATACCCGCTATAATCCCGAACTGGCTGCCCAGTACAAGGCACAGGCCATTGAAGAGCTGACCGCCAAGGGCGTCACCTTCCCGATCGAAGTCAACTACTTCATCTCCGGTTCTTCCACCGTTGCTGCCGAGACCGCCAAGGTTCTGAAGCAGACCTTCGAAGAGTGCCTGGGTGCTGATTACATCAACTTCCAGATCAAGACCTATGTTTCTTCCCTGAAGAACGAAGTGCGTGCACCGCATCTGGCTTCCTTCTACATCAATGGCTGGGGCGCTGACTTCGGTGATCCCGTCAACTTCGTTGGCCAGGAAACCTACGGCGAAGACAATGCGTACTACTCCATCGATTACTCCCGCATCAATGATGCCACCGATGAAGACCTGATCGCCACCTACAAGGAATTCACTGAACTGGTTGCTGCCGCCCGTACCATCGTGGATGACTATGATGCCCGTCTGGATGCTTTCGCCAAGAGCGAAGCCTTCATGGTGCAGCATGCTCTGGTCATTCCGTGCTACATCGACATCAGCTGGCAGCTGACCAAGGTCAACGACTACACCAAGTGCTACGCTGCCTATGGTATCTCCACATATCGTTATGAGAACTGGGAGACCAACTCCGATATGTACACCACCGAAGAGTATGCAAAGATTAAGGCTGATTATGAAGCTGCTGTGGCTGAATAAGCTTCATACGAATTCGGATATGTGATTTGTTAGCCTGATAGGCAGACAGCTTCCCTGGAAGACTGACACTACGGGGAGGCTGTCTGCCTTATACATTATTCCCGCAGCTATCAGTCATCAGCCCTTTTCAGGTATCTGAGGAAAGGCTGATGACTGATAGCGGAGCGAAAAGGGGACGCTTGGATGGTACGATATATTCTGAAGCGGCTGTTGCAGTCAGTGATCACGGTGTTCATCATCGTCAGCGTGGTATTCCTGCTGATGCGCATGATGCCTACTGATTACTTTTTTACCGAGGATGAGTTGATCAAGCTCACCGAGGCACAGAAGCAGAGTAAACTGGAAAGCGCCGGCCTGCTGGATCCGCCTCTTGTACAGCTGCAGCGCTTTTACCAGAACATGTTCAAGGTGGACTATGTCTATGCTGAGAAGCAGCAGGCCATCATCAACACCCAGCTCCAGAGCGGTGTGACCAGTACGGTGCATACGGCGGTGGAGCAGGCGATCCGCGCGTACTATACCGATGAGACCGCGGCAGAAAAAGAGATCGACAAGATCAACAACAAGATTCTGACCGAGACCATCATCACAAAGCAGATCGACAGTGCGCTGCAGGGTGAAAACGGCTCTGACTCCGCCTATGTGGCGGACCAGCTTGCCTCGAATCTGGGCAGCAAGGCTCTGGGCACGCTGTTCAAGGATGCCAAGAAAGCCATTGGCGAGGAGCAGGCCGGAAAGCTGCGGGATGAGCTGGATGCCACGCTCCGCAAGGATATGGCGGCGCTGCTGGCGGATGTGAACCTGAACGTGAATGCGGCGGGATTCCAGAACATTCTGAATCATCTGAACCCGAACAATTACACGTTCACCTTCAGCCTCGGCGAATCCTACCGTATCCGTCACGGCGTATCCTGCATTGAAATCATTGCCGATAAGTTCCCCATTTCCATGCAGATCGGTCTGTGGTCCCTGGCCCTGGCTCTGGTGCTCGGCGTTGTGCTGGGTATCCTGCAGGCGCGCTACAAGGGCGGTGTGCTGGACAATGTCTGCACCGGCTACACCATTTTTATCAATGCCGTGCCGCATCTGGTCAGCTATACGCTGATCATGTATCTGTGTGCGCACCTGTTCAATCTGCCGATGACCTACAGAAGCGCCACGCCCATCACTTCCGCGATTCCTCCGATCCTGTGCCTTTCCACCGCTTCCACGGCCAACTACATGCTGTGGATGCGCCGGTACATGGTGGATGAGCTGAACAAGGACTATATCCGTCTGGCCCAGCTGAAGGGCTTCACCACCACGCAGGTCATGTTCCGTCACGTCATGAAGAACGCCTTCCTGCCGCTGGCCCAGTACCTGCCGTACAACATCCTGCTCACGGTCGGCGGTTCCCTGCTTGCGGAGAGCTTCTTCTCCGTGCCCGGCATGGGCCCGCTGCTGACGCAGGCCATCTCAAGATATGACACCAACCTGGTGCAGGCCATCGTGCTGTTCTACGCAACCCTGGGCATTATCGGCGTGTTCATCGGTGACCTTCTGATGGGCATTCTCGATCCCAGAATCAGTCTTACCAAAAAGGGAGGCACGCGCTGATATGGACAAAAGGAAGAAAATCGTCCTGAAGGGCATCAATACGGAAAATGACTCCCGCGATGTGGTAATGGATGATGTAAACCCCAGTGACGTGGACACCACGGAACATACCTATGAAAAAGGCCGTCCGTATATCAACAAGCGCTCTTCCATGCCGGAAAAGCAGCTGTTCGCGCCGGCCAAGTACAACTACCAGGAAGCAGAGCGCACAGGCTACAGCCAGTACAGCTACTGGAAGAGCGTGTGGCAGAACTTCCTGAAAAAGAAGAGCGCCGTGGTCATGCTGATCATTTTCATGCTGCTCTTCATCTTCACCTTTGTTTCTCCCATGATCAGCAAGTTTGATGTCAAGACCCTGTACTATGATACCAAGCTGGCCTTCATCAGTCCCAACAGCACGTACTGGTTCGGTACGGATTCCCTTGGTGCGGATTACTGGTGCCAGGTATGGTATGCCACCCGTCTGAGCATCATCCTTGCGATCTGCGTGTCGGCAGGCCAGATTCTGCTGGGCACCGTCATCGGCCTTCTCTGGGGCTATGTACGCTCGCTGGACAGAATCATCACGGAAATCTATAACCTGATCGACAATATCCCGACCATCATCTACATGACCCTGATCGCGCTGATGGTGGGCAAGTCCTATGTCATTATCGGCGGTGCCCTGATCCTGTTCGGATGGCTCGGTACGGCCCGTAACATCCGAAATCTGGTGTTCATGTACCGCGACCGTGAGTACAACCTCGCGTCCCGCTGCCTGGGCACCGGCCTGTGGCGCACCCTGTACAGGAACATTTTCCCGTACCTGATCAGCGTGGTTGTGCTGCGCCTGGCGCTTGCCATCCCCGGCACCATCGCCTTTGAGACGACGCTTGCCTATCTCGGACTGATCAGCGTGGAAACGCCTTCCCTGGGCATTCTTCTGAGAAACGCCCGCAGTCTGTTCATGCAGTATCCCTATATGCTGATCTTCCCTGCGGTGATTGTGTCCGTGATCACCATCACCTTCTACCTTGCGGGCAACGCCTTCTCCGATGCGTGCGATCCCCGCAACCATATGTAAGGCGGTGATGAGCGAATGAGTGAGAAAACCATATCCAGCAAGTACGCAGGGCAGAATGCCGAAGCGGCATTGAATTTTGAACGGATCAATGATCAGATTCTTTCCAGTTCCCCGATCCTGTCCGCTCAGGACGTCGAGGTGGAATTCACGCTCCGCGGGCAGAAACTGAAGGCCATCCGCGGCTGCTCTCTGGACCTGTATGAGGGCGAGACGCTGGCCATCGTGGGTGAGTCCGGTTCCGGAAAGAGCGTGTTTACGAAACTGTTCGTGGGCATGCTGGACAAGAACGGCCGGATCGCCAACGGCACCATCATGTATGACGGTATTGACCTGACCAAGCTGAAGACGGAAAAGGAATGGCAGAAGATCCGCGGCAGGCGCATTGCCATGGTGACCCAGGATCCCATGACCAG
>CACYNZ010000216.1 GCA_902775835.1 uncultured Eubacteriales bacterium
GCGCTATGATACCGTGTTCACTTTTCACAACGGCGCGGATTCATACTATTCTGTGCGCGGGTTCAGAGGGTATATTCTTGTCTGAGTACCGGGCTCAATGATATAATCGTTGCGATTTCTTGGACTGTAAAATCGACAAATTCCAGTATGTCGGGACAGCGTGAAATCGAGAGTTGAGGAGCTGAAAAAAACCAATGGATATCCTTTATGGAAACAGTACGCAGGCTGTTTCCTATATGATCCGGGGGATCACACATATCTGCCGGGACATGAAGAAGCGTGCCCCCGGAAGCGAAGGCGAACGCGAAGCCGGGGAATACATGGCAAGTGTCCTGAAAAACGAATGCGGATGTACCGATGTGAAAGTTGAGACATTCACGGAGCACCCTGCCGCGTTTTATGGTTATTTCTGGTGTTCAGCGACGTTCGACACGCTCTGTGCATTTTCATTCTTTTTCAGTCCCTGGCTCAGCATGTTTTTCGGAGCAGCCGCCCTGCTTCTGTTTCTCTTTCAGTTTGTCCTCTATAAACAGATCATCGATCCCCTTTTCCCTGCGAAGGAGAGCGTGAATGTGACGGCTGTCCGTCCATGTACCGGCGAAGTAAAGCGCAGAATCTTTCTGAACGGGCATATCGATGCTGCATGGGAGTTTCCGATCAATTATTATTTCGGCGGTGTCGTGTTTGAGATTCCAGGTGTGATGGCCGTAATCGGCGTCCTGTTTTATATTGCACTTGGGGTCTGCTCTGTCTGCGGGGCCGGCCAATGGCTGCATACCGCGGCGATGTGGGGGCTTCTTTTTGTGCCGTTCTTTCTTCTCGTCGGCTGTACCTACAATCCCGGGCGGGTAGTGGACGGTGCGAATGACAACCTGACCGGCTGCTATATGGGCATTGCGCTTCTGCGCGAGATGGAGCGTCTCGGCGTGCGCCTGGAAGATACCGAAATCGGGGTGATCCTCACCGGTTCTGAGGAGGCCGGTCTGCGCGGGGCAAAGGCATGGTGCAAAGCACACGCGGGTACTTTTCAGGACGTGCCAACCTGCGTGATCAGCTACGATACCATTCACAATCCGCAGAAACTCATGGTAAACATGAAAGACCTCAACAGCACCGTTTCCGCGGATCAGGAGCTTGGCATGCTGTATCTTCAGGCAGCGGAAGAGGTGAATGTGCCTTGCGCGAAAGGGCTCGTCCCGCTGATGGGCGGCTCAACGGACAGCGCGGCGTTTACGCAGGGCGGCTTCCGTTCCATCGGAATCACCGGGCTCAGTCACAATCTGGAGAACTATTATCATACCCGCAGGGATTCTTGTAACAATCTGGATGAGGACGGTCTGGAAAACTGCTATCTGGCTACGGTCCGGTTTATTGAGAAACTGGCAGAAGAATAATGCATCGCTGATGACACTTCCGGTTTACCGGGAGATCGTCAAATCTGTATCTGTGGAGGGTTTGCTATGTGGTTCTGGCTGGCACTGGGTTCAGCTGTTTTTGCGGCACTGACTTCAATCCTGGCAAAGGTGGGAATAGAAGGGGTCGGATCGAATCTTGCCACGGCAATCCGTACAATGGTTGTTGTGGTCATGGCCTGGGGGATGGTATTCCTTACGCATCAGCAGAGCGGCCTCAGGGAAGTCAGTCAGAAGAGCTGGGTTTTTCTGATTCTGTCCGGACTTGCCACGGGGGCTTCCTGGCTGTGTTATTACAGGGCATTGCAGATGGGAGAGGCTTCAAAGGTTGTCCCGGTGGATAAGCTATCCGTGGTGATCACGCTGGTGCTTGCGTTTGTTTTCCTTCACGAGGAATTTACGGCCAAATCCATACTGGGCTGCATTCTGATTGGAGCGGGAACGCTTCTGATGGTTCTGTAAGGCGGAATCATGTCTGCTGAAGGATATGTTTGCCTTGTCTAAGCGTTGAAGATGAAACGTTCCGGGGTATAATCACTGCATAGCTATGGAAAAAAGTGAAACCGTAAGATATGAGTGCAATGAACAGGAGGAATCCTAATGAAAATAACCCGCCGCATTGCAGTTCTGCTTTTGGCACTGATGATGTTCTGCCAGATAGTACTGGGCGAATCTGCGGCGGATGGTGAGGATCAGACAGAATCCTCCGAGCCTGAGGGACAACCCGGCGAAATGCCCGCCGGTGAGTCGGATACGTCGGAGAGCGGGGATATGCTGTCCAATGCAGAGGAAGAAGTGCCCGGAGAAACAACCGACAGCACGCCGGATGTGGCGCAGAGCAGTGATCCGTCGGAATCCGCCTTGCAGGATCAGCCGGTGCAGGAAGAAGTATCGGGCGAACCCGGGACTGCCGGGGAAGAGGAATCATCCACGGTTAATGATGACGCTGCATGAATGCGGACCGCAGGACGCATGCCGGCTGTGAACACAAGGCCGGCAGAACGGAACACGAATAAAACGCATAAGGAGCATCACCCGGTCAGCACCGTGGTGATGCTCTTTTCTGAAGGTCCGGGTTCAAACCATCGCAGACGCGGACAGCGCGGATGCGATGAAGTGCTCCCACAGGAAAAATCGGGCATACTGATGAAATATTTTTGACTGCCTGGAAAACAGAAATTGTGTAATGGCCAGTTTTCTTATATAATAATTGGAATAATGGATGATGTATTCTGAGATGAGGAAGCCGGTCCGGGAAACATCACCGAAGAGAATACTGGGCGCTTTTTTGACCAGCAGCGGAGTGCATGGAATGCACGTCAGAAAGGACTGCAGCTCCGGAATACAGGGTGAGCAGCAGTCCGGGACAGGTGCGCTGTGCATTCATACAGAAAGCTGGAAATGGGGAGCGGAAGCACTGCCCCATTGTTACGGGAGGTAGAAACAATGGCAGCCAATCCACTGACCTGGGCAATCATCCGGATTCTTACTCTCAAAGGGAAAAGGCATGTGAAGGAACTGCGCAGCAACTGCGCCAGGGCCAACGCACTGAGCCATGAATTTCTGACCAGTCTGATCCGGGACAACAAGGATACGGAGTACGGAAAGAAATATCATTTTGACCAGATCCATTCCGTGGAGGACTTCAAGCGCCTCGTGCCCATGACCACCTATGACGACTATGCGCCTTATATTGAGCGCATGGTGGAGAAGGGCGAAAAGAACCTGATCACGACCTATCCCATTGTGCAGTATGCGGAAACCTCCGGCTCAGTGGGCGTGCCGAAGAAGATTCCCGTGTCCGACCGGTCCATGAACATCTATACGAAGTACACGATCACCCGTGTCACGGCGCTGGCGGACGAATACCACCGCAAAATCCATCACCGGCCTCTGCCCATTGGCCGTGGATTCAATCAGCTGGAGATTGTGGACCGTACGCTGCCCGACGGTACGCCACTCGGAAATATTTCCGGGTCCGCGGCAAAGTCCTACAAGCCGCTGTTTCCCTATTACCTGACCTCGCCCATTCCGGTACTGTTTCCCAAGGGCTATATTCCCATGATGTACCTGAAGGCGCGCTATATCCTGGCCGACCGGGACACGAGCTTCATGTTCAGCGTGTTCATGACCAACCTGGTGGACATGATGGTATACATCCGGCGCAACTGGCAGATGCTGGTGGAGGATATCCGCACGGGCACCTTCAACAAGGATGTGGAGATCGACGACGTCACCCGCTCGGAGCTTGCCGGGGTCACAAAGCCGGATCCGCAGCGCGCGGATGAACTGGAAAAGGTGTTCCGCGAAGGCTTTGACACCCCGATCATTCCCAGGCTCTGGCCGAAGATGTCCTTTATCTGCACCATCGGCACCGGCGGCTTTGCGGCCTATACCCGCGCCATGCGCAGCTATTCCGGCGATGTGCCGATTGACTTCTCCATCTACGGCGCCTCGGAGGCCATGATGGCCGCGTGCACGGAGATCGAGAAGCCGGAGTTCGCCCTGCTGTGCGACAGCTGCTTCTTTGAGTTCCTGCCCGCGGATGCGCCGGCGGACTGCACGGATACGCTGAACATCGACCAGCTGGAAGTGGGGAAGGAGTATGAGCTCATCCTGACCAACCTCTCCGGCTTCTACCGCTACCGCATCAAGGACGTGATCCGGGTGCTGGGGTATGAGGGTGAGAGCCCGAAGATCACCTTCTCCTACCGCAAGAGCCAGCTGCTCGACCTGGCGGGGGACAAGATCACCGAGCGTATGATGGACGACGCCATTCAGCGCACAGGCGATGAGCTGGGCGTGAACATCATCGACTACAGCGTGTTCCCCAACCGTGATGACAGCCCGTCCCACTACGAGTTCCTCATTGAGCCGGACCGGCCTCTGGATCCCGCAAAGTGTGACGAATACCGCAAAGTGCTGGAAAAGCACCTGGGCGAGATCAACCCGGTGTACAAGGAATGCGTGGATACCAACGAGATCTGTCACGGGGAGCTGTACCTGCAGCAGGCGCAGACCCACGCCCTGTGGCGTGAAATGCGGATGCGCCGCGGCACTTCCCTGAACCAGATCAAGCCGGTCAGAGTGCTGGACACGCCCATGAAGAAGAAGTTCTTCTACGCGCTGCGTGAAAAGTGAGCGTCCCGGGGCATGTGCCCGGAACATACAGAAACATAACAGGAGATGGCTCCGGCAAATGGAAAGCAAGGGTGTACGCGTGGAGAAGAAGAGCTTTATGCTTTCGTTCTTCTTCATTTTCCTGATGATGGTGGCAGTGTATATTCTGACCCTGGTGATCCCGGGCGGACAGTATCCCCGGGTGCCGGACGCGGAAGGCAACATGATCATTGACATGGCCGGCGGCTATACCGAGGTCCAGGGCGGAATCCCCTTCTGGAAATGGCTTGCGTCGCCCATCCTGGTGCTGACTGCACCGGGATCCGCCACACTGATCATGGTCATATTCTTTCTGCTCATGGTCGGCGGTGTGTTCAACGCCCTGACCGAGCGCGGCATTATCCGCTGCATGCTGCACAAGATCGTGCACCGCTACGCCCGCACGCGCTACCTGCTCATGGCCGTGCTCATCTTCTTCTTCATGTTCATGGGCGCGTTCATCGGGTCCTTTGAGGAAGTCATCGCCCTGGTGCCCATCGTGGTGACCATGGCCTACGCCCTGGGCTGGGACCGGGAGACCGGCCTGGGCATGTCCATGATGGCCGTGTGCTGCGGCTTTGCCTCCGGCGTGTCCAAACCCCTTCACTGTCGGTATTGCCCAGACGCTGGCGGGCCTGCCCATTATGAGCGGCATCGGTTTCCGCGCGGTGAACTTCGTGCTGATCTATGCGCTGGTGCTCGGCTTTGTGGCCCTGCACGCCAGGAAGATCGCGCGTGAGCCCCGGCGGCTGTCCGGGGAGGACATGAAGGTGGACGAAAAGACCGACCGCGGATTCAGGGTCTACGCCACCGTGATGGTGACCGGCCTTGCGCTGATCCTGATCTCCGGCTTCGTGCCCGGCCTGTCCGACTACACCATGGTGATCCTGCTTGTGACCTTCCTCGGCGCCGGCGTCTCCGGCCTGCTGGATTCCGGCATGGGCGCAAAGGCCATGCTCAGGTCCTTCTGGGAAGGCGCCGTGGCCATCGCCCCGTCCATCATCCTGATCCTCATGGCCAGCTCCATCCGCTACGTGATGGAGGAGGGCCGGATCATGGACACGCTTCTCAGGTACGCCGTGGAAGCGGCCGGCGGCATGAGCCGCTCCGCCGTGATCCTCTTCATCTACCTCATCTGCATTGTGGTCAACTTCTTCGTGCCCTCCGGTTCCGCCGAGGCAATCCTGCTGATTCCCATCATCGTGCCGATGGCCCGGATGTTCGGCATCAGCGCACAGCTGTGCATTGTGGCCTATGCTTTCGGCGACGGATTCAGCAATATCCTCTATCCCACGAACCCGGCGCTCCTGGTGGGCCTGGGCCTGGCCGACATGGGCTACGGCAAGTGGGTGAAGTTCTCACTGCCCTTCCAGCTGCTCAACCTCCTGCTCACCGGAGGCATGCTGCTGGCGGGTCTTGCGATCGGGTACGCCTGACCGCGCGGGTACCGCATTACACTCCGGCATGCCGTGCCGGATAAAGGAGCATAGTGTATGCGAGCTGGCAAGCCGATCACCTGGGCCATGCTCAGGGGCATGGTATTCAAAGGAAGCGCTGCGCTGCGCCGCATGGAAGCGCACAGCCGGGACGCCATGGGCTCCAATGAGCGCATGCTCATGCAGCTGCTGAAGGACAGCGCGGACACGGAGTACGGAAGGAAGTACGGCTTTGCGGACATCCATTCCATCCGCGAGTTCCAGGAAAAGGTGCCCTTCAGCACCTATGACGATTATGAACCCTATATACAGCGCATGGTCCGCGGCGGCGAAAAGAACCTGATCACCGCCTACCCGGTGCTCCAGTACGCGGAGACCTC
>CACYNZ010000217.1 GCA_902775835.1 uncultured Eubacteriales bacterium
CCAACGTGGAAACCGTCGAAGGGAGAAACCCCACTGTCATCATGAAGGGGATTAAAAACCCTGTGGAAGTTGAGCATTTCCGGAAGGCACATATTCGGGACGGTGTTGCTGTCACCCGTTTTATGTACTGGCTCAAGAAAAACGTTGGGAAAATCCCCATGACTGAAATCAGTGCAGCAGAGAAGCTTGAGTCTTTCCGCAAAGAACAACCGCTGTATATCGGACCCAGCTTTTCACCGATCATGGCGTTTGCCGAGAACGGTGCCATAGTCCATTATCATGTCACGGAGGAGACCTGCGCCAAGATCGAACCACGGTCCTTCCTGCTTGCAGATACCGGCGGACAGTACATGGACGGCACCACAGATATCACCAGAACGTTTGCGCTCGGTGAACTGACAGATGAAGAGAAAAAAATGTATACGCTGGTTCTTCTTGGTCATCTGCATCTTGGTCACGCCAAGTTCCGCTACGGCACTTCAGGCGCAAATCTTGATTATCTAGCCCGTGAACCCCTGTGGCGTTATGGACTTGACTATAATCATGGAACCGGCCATGGTGTAGGCTATGTGCTGAGTGTTCATGAAGGTCCCCAGAGCTTCCGCTATCAGAAGATGAACGTTTTGCATTCAGAGATTCTGGAACCCGGTATGGTGACCAGTGATGAACCCGGTATTTATCTCGAGGGCAAATTCGGTGTGCGCCTGGAAAATCTGACAGTGGTCTGCGAAGATGAAACCACAGAATATGGTCGGTTTTTGCGTCTCGACTATCTGACCATGGTTCCATGGGATCTGGATGCTATCGATTTCTCTCTGATGACTGATGCAGACAGGACACTTCTTAATCAGTATCACGAGGAAGTCCGCCGGAATATTCTGCCTTATCTGGAAGGTGATGAAGCGGAATGGCTGAAACAGGCAACCCGAGCGGTATGATGCAGCGGCAGGTGAATGGCATGAAAAAAGGTGAATCAACCCGTCTTGAGATTCTTCAGGTGGCTGACAGACTGTTCTGTTCCAAAGGCTACGACCAGACAAGCGTGCAGGATATTCTTGATATCATTCACGGAAGCAAAGGTGGATTCTATCATCATTTTCCTTCAAAAGATGCTGTCCTTCAGACGCTTTGTCAGCAGCGCGCTGAGCGGGCAAAAGCCAGAGCGAACGAATCACTTATCAGCATAACAGACCCTTTGATTCGGCTTAACACCATATTTACGCACTGTATTCCACTGCGTATGGACGACGCATCATTCATTGCGACAGTCCTTCCGCTTCTGAGACGCCCCGAAGGAATGACTGTGCGGGTCGTTTATCAGGATGCCATTATTGATGCCTTCAAAAGTCTTCTGGACAGGGAAATCGCACGCGCAAAGTCCGAACAGGTGCTGTTTCCCTGTGCCAATGACATCGGCATAACCATCCTGACTCTGACCAATGCTTTCTGGCTTGAATGCGCTCTTCTGATTCCTCTGGACAGCAGCAAAGATGCAAACTGTGCATCAGTAATTCCGGTTCTTAACAGGTATCGCATGCTTCTCGAACATATGCTGAATGCCCCTTATGGAAGTATCTCCCTGATGAACCTTGAGCAATGGGAAGAATTCACAAACCGGGTAATGCTGCTGATGAAACATGGTATATAAAAAACAGAAAGGATGAAGAACATGAGTAACACGCCGACCCCACACATTGCAGCAAAAGAAGGGGATTTCGCTCCAACTGTCCTCATGCCTGGTGATCCTTTACGTTCCAAGTTTATTGCTGACAATTTCCTGGAATCTCCAAGACTTGTCAACAATGTGCGCGGTGTACAGGGATATACCGGTCTTTACAAAGGAAAGCCGGTCTCTGTCATGGCTTCCGGTATGGGTATCCCTTCCATCGGCATCTACTCCTATGAACTGTTTCACTTTTTCAATGTGGAAAACATTATTCGGGTTGGAACCGCAGGAATGCTGAATCAGAACCTCAAGGTTCGCGATGTGGTTCTTGGCATGAGTGCCTACACCAATTCCAATTTTGGCAGGCAATATGGTTTTGACGGGAATGTGGCTCCGTGCTGCTCCTGGAAACTTCTTTCCAAAGCCATGGAAGCGGGAAGGAAACTCGGAATCGAGCCTGTTCCCGGAGCCCTGTATTCGTCTGATATTTTCTATGATGAATCGGATCCTGGAGAAATACTCAGAAAGCTCGGTGTGCTCGCTGTAGAAATGGAAGCCGCCGCTTTATACATGAATGCAGCAAGAGCCGGCAAGAATGCTCTGTGCATATGTACGATTTCTGACAATCCTATAACCGGGGAATCTCTTTCCTCAGAAGATCGTCAGAATACCTTTACCCAGATGATGGAAATTGCTCTGGAAATCGCATAATGGAAAATCAGGCTGCACAAAATGCGCAGCCTGATTTTCATTTCTGTTCCAGATCATCCAGTCGATCGTGAATCGACTGCATCTTGGAATCCAGGTTTGATATATCTTCCGCTACCTGCATCAGCTCCGTCACCACATCCGATGGAACATACTCCTTGGATTTGTATCGCAGGCTGTGTTCAAGCGTTGCCCAGAAGTCCATGGCTATGGTTCGAATCTGTATCTCGACAGGCACCTGGGTCCTTCCTTCAGAAAGATATACCGGAATTTCCGCAACAATATGTAGGCTCCGATAGCCGTTGGGTTTCGGATGTGCAATATAATTGCGTATCCTGAGTACATTCAGATCATCCATGGTAAGCAAAAGGCTCTGGATGGTATAGATATCCTGCAGATACGAACAAATCACGCGGATTCCGGCAATATCCTGAAATGAGTCAATGGCTGTTTCCAGATTCAATGGAAGCCCTTTTCGAACCAGTTTGTTATACATGCTCTCCACGGTTTTCAACCGGCTGTCTATGTGATGGATCGGGTTCCGGTCATGATGCTGCTGAAATTCTGTATTCAGAATTTCCAGTTTGGTAACCACTTCAGAAATAGCTGCCTGATACCTGCATTTTATCGGATAAAACTGTTTTTCCATTTCTTCCAGTTTCTGGGAATCAACATGGTCTTTCAAGCCTCTAAGCCTTCCTTCTGGTTTTCTATGGGAAATCCGCAAAATTCCGTTCTCTTCAAATCAGATTTGAACCCGTTCCCATATCGCGTTTCTTTCCGCCATCCCTGCAGTCCTGTCGCTGTAACTGCCTCGCATCGCTCCGTTGTGGCACCCTTCGCCTGAACCATGGGCTAAAAACAGACAGTATGATCATCTGACAGAACACAAGGCAATGCAGCGAATGCCCCTGCTTTGAGATTATACCACGCATTCCCACGGGAGATATATAATGAAGTTGCTTTTTTCAGCAATCTATGATAGCATCTCAACGCGATCCGGGGGACCGGTTTTTTTCAATCCAACTTCAATGTATGTTCTTTTGGAGGAAGTTATCATGGCCGCATCAAAGCGCAAGCTTATCATCGTCGAATCTCCTGCGAAAGCAAGGACGATTAGCAGATTTCTGGGAAGCAGCTACAAGGTTGAAGCGTCGCAGGGGCATGTCCGCGATCTTCCCAAATCACAGCTGGGCGTGGACGTGGATCATGATTTTGATCTGAAGTATATTACCATTCGCGGTCGCGGTGATATCATCAGCACCATAAAGAAAGAAGCCAAAAACGCTTCCAAGATATATCTTGCAACTGACCCTGACCGTGAAGGGGAAGCGATTTCCTGGCATCTTGCCCACATTCTTGGACTTGACACCAAATCTCCGTGCAGAATCGAGTTCCATGAAGTCACCAAATCCGCTGTTCAGGATGCCATCAAGCACCCCAGAGTGATCGATATGGATCTCGTGGATGCACAGCAGGCCCGGCGCGTGCTCGATCGGCTGGTCGGTTATCAGATCAGCCCGATTCTGTGGGCCAAGGTGAAAAAAGGCCTTTCTGCAGGCCGTGTACAGTCTGTGGTAACCCGTATGGTTGTGGATCGCGAGAACGAAATCGATGCATTCATACCGGAAGAATACTGGGAAATCAAGGCAGATGCTTTGATTGACGGCCAGAAAAAGCCGATTCAGGTTTCTCTTTCTTCCATCAATGACACCAAGGTATCACTGCACTGTTCAGAAGAAGCTGAAAAAGCAGCAGATCTTGTCCGCCAGGCAAAATATACTGTCACCAGCGTCAAAAAAAGCGAACGGAGACGTTTCCCGGCTCCGCCTTTTACCACTTCTTCGCTTCAGCAGGAAGCCAGCAGGAAACTTGGATTTTCCACAGCAAAAACCATGCAGGTTGTGCAGCAGCTTTATGAAGGAATCGATATAGAAGGCGAGGGAACACAGGGTATCGTCACCTATATCCGTACAGACAGTGTACGCGTCTCTGATGAAGCACTTTCTGCGATTCGTGCATTCATTCCGGATCACTTCGGTAAAGAATATCTCCCCGATACACCAAATGTGTTCAAGGGAAGGAAGAATGCACAGGACGCTCATGAAGCCATTCGTCCCACTGACATCAGACGGACACCGGATTCAATCAAGAATTCTCTCTCAAAAGACCAGTACCATCTGTACCGTCTTATCTACAATCGTACAATTGCTAGTCAGATGACTCAGGCCGTTTACGAAACTCTGGCTGCTGACATGACCGGCAACGGCACCGTGCTGCATTTCTACGGGGAACACCGCGTCTTCCAGGGATTTACACTGGTCTATGAAGATGGAAAAGATGAGGAGGAGCCTTCTTCTGAATCCAGAATTCCCCTGATTCATGAAGGTTCCGAAGTATCTATTGAGAACATTGAAACACAGCAGCATTTTACACAGCCGCCTGCCCGCTATACCGAAGCCTCACTTGTGCATGCCATGGAAGAAAAGGGGATTGGACGCCCTTCCACTTATGCCCCCACCATTACAACCATTATTACCCGTGGATACATTTCCCGAGAGAAAAAACGCCTTTATCCCACTGAACTCGGAAAAATGGTGACATCCATGATGGAACAGTGTTTTTCCGAGATTGTGGATGTTGATTTTACTGCCTCACTGGAGGACCGTCTGGATCACGTGGAAGACGGCACTACTGAATGGAAGAGCATTCTCAGAGATTTTTATCCGGAATTCCAGGAAGAGCTGAAAAAGGCAGAAACCGATATTGAGAAAGTTGAAATCAAGGACGAGCCCAGTGACGTTATCTGCGATCAGTGCGGAGCCACCATGGTATACAAAATGGGCCGTTATGGCAGATTTCTTGCCTGTCCCAATTTTCCTGCATGCCGGAACACAAAGCCGATTCTCAACTATATTGACACCAGATGTCCCAAGTGTGGAAGCAGACTGCTGGAAAATATCAGCAAGAAAAACCGTAAGTTTTACGGGTGCGAAAAATATCCAGAGTGTGATTTTGTATCCTGGGAAAAACCCGTTCCGGAATCCTGCCCGAAATGTGGCAGCTATATGGTCGAGAAGCGTGGGAAGCACCATGATCTCTGGTACCTCTGTTCCAATGAAACCTGCAGGTTCCGCAAAGAAATGAAAGACATGGATACCGAATCGGAGGAAGTATGAACAAACAAGCCATCGTCGTCGGTGCAGGGCTTGCAGGCTGTGAAGCTGCATGGCAGCTGGCACGGCATGGGATTCAGGTGGAGCTGTATGAAATGAAGCCGCAGAAAAAATCCCCGGCTCATCACAGCGATTCCTTCGCGGAACTTGTCTGTTCAAATTCCCTGCGTTCCGACAGGCTTTCCAATGGAGTCGGCCTGCTCAAGGAAGAGATGCGTCATCTGAATTCCCTCATTATGGAAGCAGCCGATCAGTCCCGGGTGCCTGCAGGTGGTGCGCTGGCCGTGGACCGTAATTCCTTTTCCAGCTATATCACCAACGCGCTTCGTCGGAATCCTCTCATTCATATTAATGAAGAAGAGGTCACTTCCATTCCGGAAGGTCCGGTCATTATTGCAACCGGTCCTCTGACATCGGATGCGATGGCAGAAACCATAGGAAAACTGCCCGGGTTAAGCACGTTGAATTTCTATGATGCTGCAGCGCCGATTGTCACAACCGAATCGCTGGATTTCTCAAAAATCTTTCGTCAGTCACGTTATGACCGCGGTGATGATTATCTCAATTGTCCCATGACAAAAGAGCAGTATTACGCCTTTGTGGATGCACTGGTGCATGCTGAAACCGCTGATATTCATGATTTTGAGGAAAAGAAAGTATTTGAAGGCTGTTGAAAAGAAGGCCGGATCAAGAGTACGAGGAGTGCTCCTTAATCTGTTTAATAAAAAAGAGCAACCCAAGAAAGCAGAAAACCTTATTCTGGAAGATGCACCGGCAAAGCCAAAGAC
>CACYNZ010000218.1 GCA_902775835.1 uncultured Eubacteriales bacterium
CGATCTTGTACATCATGTTTTCCATTTCGGAGAAGGACATGACGCCATTGACCACGTTGGAATGGATCATGAAGGGGGGGATCACATAAGTGAAACCGCGGTCAATCATGAAGTCACGGGCATAGGAGAGAATGGCACTGTGCAGGCGGGCCACATCACCCAGGAGATAGTAGAATCCAGTGCCGCTGGTTGAGCGAGCGGCGTCCAGATCAATGCCGTTGAGCTTCTCCATGATATCAATATGGTAGGGGATCTCGTAATCCGGCACAACGGGCTCGCCGAAACGCTCAATCTCCACATTCTCGGAATCATCCTTGCCGATCGGCACGCTGGGATCGATGATGTTGGGAATGACCAGCATCCGGGTGCGGATTTCCTTTTCGAGATCCTCCTCAGACTTTTCCAGTGCTTCCAGCTCGTCGCCCAGAGCCGCCACCTGCTGCTTGGTCTGCTCGGCTTCTTCCTTCAGGCCCTTGCCGATAAGGCCGCCGATCTGCTTGGACAGTGTCTTGCGCTGATTGCGGAGCGTATCAGCCTTCTGACGGGCCTGACGATACTCCTGGTCCAGTGCAATGACCTCGTCCACCAGCACCAGTTTCTGGTCCTGGAATTTCTTGCGGATGTTTTCGCGTACCAGATCAGGGTTGGTACGCAGAAGATTGATGTCCAGCATGTCCGAAATCCTCCTCCTAAACTATGGCAGTGCCGGGGCAAAGAAAAAGCCGTCCCAATGCCGGGACGAGCTGTGCTCGCGGTACCACCCAGATTGCCTGCTCAGCAGGCCGCTTGATTTCGCTGTAAGGGGCTGCCCCGCAGACTCATCGCCGCTACCCTCGGGAAGTGGAAAAGATCTGTGCATCCGCTGTCTTGCACCTCCCGACAGCTCTCTTCGGGATGCTTCAGGTCCGGTTCTTCCGTTCATCAGGTTTCCTGTCTATTATACATATCGGTCCAAGGATTTCAAGGGTTGAGCCATGTTTTTGAGTTTTTGGCGCGTCCGGCTGAAAAACGGAAATCCTGCGTGCCCTGTCCATGGTTTTGCCGTAGGTGAGTCTCGAGGTATGCGTGAGCCGATACGCTGCCTCCGCCGTAAGCTGTCCCTGACTGACGGCATGGTCAGCAGCAAGCAGAAAGCGCACGTCCCAGGGCAGGGAAACCATCTCCGCCCAGATGCTGGCCCGGATGACGAGGTTTTCCTTTCCGGGCGTCCAGGTGGACATGGTCATGTTTTTCATGGTCTGAAGCCTGTCCGGTGCAATCTCCCCGAGGGCGGCGGCACGCCGGAGAAAGGCATAGGGACTGATCATGTAGCGGTCTTCCAGAAGCGCCATTTTTCTGGGAAACTTTTCCTGGATGGAAGCCCAGCTGTCGGCAAAGAGCCGGGTGGGCATCAGCAGACATTCCGTCACGTTCTCACAGAAGCGGTCCGCTTCATCTGTCAGCTCCTCACGGCTCAGGGGATCATTGAAAAGCCGGGTGCGTCCGCACAGAAGCTGAATGAGACTGAACAGCAGGGCATACAGCTGACCCCGGTACATATCGTTTGCGTTGACGTAGATGAAAGGATGCGGCTCGGAAGCGTAACTGTAGGACCTGCATTCGGAAACGGAAAGAAGGTACGGGTATTCGGCACAGAAGCCGTCATGGATATGCACCTGAATGCCTCTGGCAGACAGGGCCTTTCTGGTCCGCGCAAGGGCATAGACCGGATCCTTCCACTGCGTGACAAAGTCCAGCGGCAGAGAGAAAAACTCACGGACGGCGTCAGCGGCTGCCTCAGCACTCTTTCCTCGGATCGCCGGGCAGTCGGAAAGGGAGAAGGCTGGCTCCGGCATGTGTTCTCGGCAGAAGTCAAGCGCCTGCAGATTGTACTGATGCATGTCCGCCAGGTTTCTGGAAGCGGTTTCGGTTTCCGGCGTGTCACAGGTGCGCATCCGGATCAGTTCGCAGTCCAGTTCCGGCGGCGCGGAAAGGTAGAAGTCGGACTCACGGATGCCCGTCAGATGAGCAACCTCATTGATTTCGTTGAAGGTGGGGAGGGCGGTTCCCCGGTGCCAGGCATCAAGGAGTTCAATGGCCTTCGGATGCGCGTGCATATCGCGTGCTCTCTGCAGTGCCCATTCGAGCACAGAGGGCTCCAGATGAAGGAAGGAAGGCGTCATTGAATCAACTCCTCGATGCTGGTTCAGGAAAAACAAGCGCGCAGCCCGGGGACTGCGCGCTGGAGCTTACTTTTTCTTGCCGAATATGCCGGAAATGGAACCCATGATGCCGCGGGTGATCTGGCGGGTGACCTCACGGGTGGCGGTGGCAATCGCTGTGTTGGTAACGCGGCCCACAACGGAATCATTCTTCTTTGCACGGGCTGCGCGCTCTTCACGAAGCTCATCGGCACGCTCACGGCGTTTCCTGGCTTCCTCTTCCTTGGCAAGCCGTTCTGCTTCCTTGCGTGCTTTCTCAGCTTCCTTTTCCAGCCTGGCCTGTTCTTTGGGATCCATGACCGGAGCCTGCGCAGGGCCGACCGGCATATAGGTACCGGTGGCGGGGTCAAGCTTCACGTTCATGACCTGCTGCTTGTACTGGCCTGTGACGGGATCATACACCAGTACGGTCTGCTGCGTGACGGCTGCTGCGGTGGGTTCTTCCTTGACTTCCAGCACGGGGGCCTGGGCAGGCTTGGGAGCGGGAATATTGATTTCAGCCGGCTTGAGCGGCGTCATGCTGGGCAGTTCCTTCTGCACATAGGTTCCCGTGGCAGGATCAAAGACCATGAAGCCCTGGGGCCGTGCAGCCGCTGCCTGAGGCGCAGCCTGAGCGGGCTCGGCAGGTGCTTCCTCCTCCGCGTGATAGACCAGGGAAGGAATGTCGGTATCATAGCTGACGGGCTCTTCCTCAGGTACATAAACCAGGGAAGGAGTGGCGCTTTCTTCCACGTCATTCATGTCGGTGACCAGCATTTCGTATGCGCTGAAGCGGTCAACGATCTGGTCATACACGCCGAAGAAGGGGCTGGCTTCAATGATAGCCCTGCGCTGGGCTTCGCTGATAATGCCGATCTGGGACTGAGGCGGAAGAATGGTGGCTTTTTCGACGATTCCGGGCGCGCCTTTCGCGTCCAGGAAGGAGATCAGGGCTTCACCGGTCTGAAGACTGGTGATGGCTTCCTCCGTGGAGAACGCGGGATTGGCACGGAAGGTCTGGGCAGCAATCTTCACGGCCTTCTGGTCCAGAGGCGTGTAGGCACGCAGTGCGTGCTGGATGCGGTTGCCCAGCTGGCCGAGAATGCTCATGGGCAGGTCGGAAGGCGACTGGGTGACGAAGTACACGCCGACGCCCTTGGAGCGTACAAGGCGCACAACCTGGTTGATCTTTTCCAGCAGCGCTTTGCCGCAGTTGCTGAACAGAAGATGCGCTTCGTCAAAGAAGAAGACCATCCTGGGCTTGTCCAGATCGCCCACTTCAGGCAGACGCTCGTAGACTTCGCTGAGCATCCAGAGCATGAAGGTGGAATACATGGTGGGATTGCGGAAAAGACGGTCTGCAGCCAGTACGTTGATCGTGCCGCGCCCGGATTCATCCTGGGTGAGCCAGTCTTCGATCTTCAGGGCAGGTTCGCCGAAGAAACGGTCGCCGCCCTGATCTTCCAGAACGGTAATGGCTCTCTGGATGGCACCGATGGACGAGGTGGCGATATTGCCGTACTTGAGCGTATAACGGGCGCTGTTTTCGCCGGCGTACTGCAGAATGGCTTTCAGGTCCCGGATATCCAGGAGCAGCATGCCTTCATCATCGGCAATGTGGAAAATGATGTCAAGAATGCCGGCCTGGGTTTCATTCAGGCCGAGCATGCGCCCGAGAAGAACCGGACCCATTTCAGAGACGGTGGCGCGCACCGGGTGTCCCTTTTCACCGTACAGATCCCAGAACGTGACGGGATTCTCGGCAAACGAAAAGGAGGGAACGCCGCATTCGCGCAGACGGGCCGCAATCTTTTCATTGTCGCTTCCTGACAGTGCCATGCCGCTGAGATCGCCCTTGACGTCAGCCATGAAAACAGGAACGCCCATGGCAGAGAAACCTTCAGCCAGTACCTGAAGAGTAACGGTTTTGCCGGTTCCCGTGGCACCGGAAATCAGGCCGTGGCGGTTCGCCAGGGCGGGAAGAAGGCATACCGCATTAAGCTGCTGGGTAGTACCTACCCAGATACTGTTGCCGTAAAGCATGGTTTGTTCCTCCTGATGTTCAGATTATTGTAGATATTGTAAGGTTTTATGTGCATCAAGTCAAGAAAAGAGGCGGGAAAACCAGAGGTTTCCCCGCCGTGTCATTTGCCGTCCGGAAAAGAGGTGAAGCAGGCCGGCACTTCCTTTTCCGGAAGCCCGCCCTCAGAGGCTGCCTGCTCAATGGCATGGATCAGAAAGGCCATGTTCCGGGCAAGCGTGCGCATGGTCTGAAGGCCTTCTGCGTCCTTGCGCACATCATCCGCGGTGAAGCCGTGTACATTGTTCCAGTACTGGCTGGATACCACGGGCATGCCGCAGATCGTGAAATACTTGTTGAGCACATCAAAGGATGCCGTGGCGCCTGCACGCCGGCAGGAGACCACACTGGCGCCGCATTTCATGGTTTTGTCAAAGTGCGTGGAATAGAACAGTCTGTCCATGAATGCAAGCAGCGTGGCGTTCGGGCTTGCGTAATAGACAGGGCTTCCGACAATCAGCCCTGCGGCGGTCTCAAACATGGCAGCCACTTCATTGACCTTATCCTGAAATACGCACTGTCCGGCGGTGTGGCAGTGGCCGCAGTCCACGCAGCCCCGAATATCGGACTGTCCGATCTGGATCAGACGGCCTTCGATGCCGTGCTGTTCGAGCTCAAGCCGGATTTCTTCAAGAGCCGTGTAGGTACAGCCGCGCGGGTGCGGACTTCCGTTGATCAGTAAAACGATGGGACGGGACTGTGTCATAGAACATCTTCCTTTCTGGTTTTCTCAGAAGCTGTCAGCGTATCCGAGATGGAACGGCAGCGAGCAGAGAGAAGCAAGCGGATGTGAGGCGGGCAGGATCTGGGGCGCGAAGGGCGAGAAAAAGATGTCCATCGCCGACTGGGCAGAAAGCGTGAGTCCATCTCCGGAGGGGATGGCATGCACGGCGGTGTTTCCGCTCTGCACGCTCAGATGCAGCGTGGGACTGCCGTCAATCCGGACCATCACATCTGTGTCCGGCAGAGGATTCAGCCGGTTTTTCAGGGGAAGCAGGGCGGAAAGCACCCGCTCCCAGCTGAGCACCCGGATCATCATACAGGGGTAGAGTTCCGCGTGATCCGCCATGGAGAGAAGGAAACGGATGCGTTCGGTTTCCCAGGGCGCGCATTCCAGTGACAGGGAACGCAGACCGGATGCTTCCATATAGGCCTTGATCGCTTCCGGATAACGTTCCGGCGCATCGAGTCCGATTTCAGCAAGATCCCCGCCGGCATAGCCCAGAAGACGGCCGTTACGCAGGATGCTGCACATGGGTTTGCCGGACGTCTGTACGCTTCTTGCAAACATGGGCCGCGTGACATGGAACGGCGCGCGCTCCTGCAGGCTCTGAAAAAAACCGATGTGCTCCGTATCCTCTTCGCGGAAGGGCTCAAACGAATACCCGGTGCTGTCTGTTTCCCGCAGAGCATGCCGCACATTGCCGGAAGTCACCGTAAAGTTCCAGGTCTGTCCGCCCGGCATAAAGCCATAATATCCGTAACGCTGACGCTGACCGCCGAGAACCAGCATGTCATAGCCGTTTTTCTGCGCGGCATCAATGGCCATGTTCATGAGCTGTGCCATATATCCGTGCTTCCGGCAGGCGGGATGCACGGAAACGGACCCGATGTATCCGACTCGGAGCGTGCTGTCCAGCACGTGTATCTCCGTGGGACGCATGCCGACCACGCCGCGGATACGGCCGTTTTCCCGGGCAATATAGTGCCAGGGTGTAAAGTCGGGCGTGTCCGGCCCGTAAACGGAGGGATAGAGCCGGCTGAAATCATGGGGCCGGACTGCCTGGGAAAAGATGGAGTTGATAAAGTCTATGATATCTTCCCGGTCTCCTGGCTGGGCGGGACCGAACGTGCATCCGGACATGGCGGTGCCTCCTGTTCAAGACCCGGGGTGCGCTCTGCGATGATGTAACGCGGCCGGGCCTTGGTTTCCATATAGATTTTGCCGATATATTCTCCGATGATGCCCATGAACATGGACTGGATTCCGCCGATGAAGCAGACGACG